>JAWOIR010000161.1:0-4423 GCA_046484545.1 Anaerolineales bacterium | reverse complement strand
GCCCAATGGGCGAAGTTTTGGTGCATGTCGGCGCGGTGCGCCATTCCGGCATAGACAGCGTTCCAGACCCGATCCTGCGCGCCATCATTCAAGAGGCGATTGAAGAGTTCAATCGCACAAGGTAATCATCACTGGTTATAAAAAACGGCTTCTTCACGACAGAATTTCCGATTTTTGGTATGTGTGGCGGGCGCGCAAATGCGCGCCCGCCACACATACCAAAAATCGGGTTTCTCTGAGGTGTTTCGTGAACTACTGAGAACTAAAAAAACAGGGCCAGAAACCCTGTTTTTTTTATTGCCTGCCGCTTGAAATTTAGCCGCGCGGGGCGCGCAGTTCTTCCAAGTGCCGCTCCAGTTCAGCGCGGCGCTGTTCTGCCGCCCCGCGAATTTCGTCTGCAAACCCGGAGGCCCGCCCGCGCAGGTGTCTGCGCAGGTCTTGGCCTGATTCGGGGGCCAGCAAAATTGCAATCGTTGCGCCAAAAATCCCGCCGACAAACGTGCCAATCAAAAATCCAAAAGCGCTTCGCATCATTTTCTCCTTTCAAATTCTGAGCCGTAAACCGTTTGTAACCGGTTGGGTATATGAGTTGTGTAAAATTATTATAGGCCAAAAGACACCATAATGGAAGATTGACGTATAATGGATTTGTCCGCGCGTATCTGCGTGAACGCGACGGGCGCGAAAAACTTATTCACCAACGGCTGTCCAATGCGGTAAATGGAGCCGGAGTGCAAAATCTCCCGATTTTGCCTCCAAAGTCAGAGACTTTGGACTCCTTCCTCCAACCCCGCAAAACGAGGCCCCTACCATTCCCCGGAGGGTACCCCCAATGTCCACCCCCACAATTGCTTTTAATCCAGTCCAGACGGCGCGCAAAAAAGTCACCACCCTGACCCTGCGCCAGAAAAAAGAGCGCGGTGAACCCATCACCATGCTGACCGCCTACGACTACCCCTCGTCCCTGGCCGTTGACCAGGCCGGGGTGGATGTGATTCTCGTCGGCGATTCGCTGGCGATGGTCGTGCTTGGCTACGAAAACACTTTGTCAGTAACGATGGAAGATATGCTCCATCACAGCCGGGCCGTGGCGCGCGGCGCGAAATTCGCCCTGCTCATCGGCGATATGCCCTTTATGTCGTACCAGGTCTCGGTTGAAGAGGCGGTTCGCAACGCCGGGCGCTTCCTGCAACAGGGCGGCATGGACGCGGTCAAACTCGAAGGCGGCGCAGAGCGCGTTCCGGCGATTGAGGCCATCGTCAGCGCCGGAATCCCCGTTATGGGTCACCTCGGCCTGACGCCGCAGTCGGTCAACCAATTGGGCGGATTCAAGCCACAGGCCAAAAATGCCGCCGCCGCCCGTAAACTGCTCGAAGACGCCCTAGCGCTTGAAGCCGCCGGATGCTTTTCGATTGTGCTCGAATCCGTCCCGGCTCGTTTAGCAGAATACGTCTCGAAACACCTGAACGTGCCGACCATCGGAATCGGCGCGGGCGCGGGCTGCGACGGGCAGGTGCTCGTCACCCACGATATGCTCGGCCTGTTCGACCGCTTCACGCCCAAATTTGTCAAAAAATACGCCAACCTGCACACCGACATGCAGCGCGCCATCGGCGCGTACATCGACGATGTCGAGACCCGGCGTTTCCCGGCCCCGGAACACACCGTCGCCATGCCCGACGCCGAGTGGGACGCGTTCCTTGGCGGGCTGGAAGGCTGAAAACTATCAAGGCTGTACCGCAAGATTTATCTTGCAAGTGGTGGGTTTGCTACTCAAATACGCGCAACATGAACGTTGCGGTATGGCTGAAGGCGATTTCACATGCAAGCAGGTAATATAAATCTGCAGAGTGAAACGAATTCGATTCTGATTTGTGGCACGGGCGCGCTGGCGACCCTGTTCGCGGCGCGCCTTTCTGCCGTTGGGATTCGGGTCACGATGCTTGGCTCGTGGGCCGAGGCGCTTGACGCGCTCAACCAAAGCGGCGCGAAACTAGGTGATGTGTCCCACCCCGTCCGCGCGGTGAGCGACCCGCGGGAATGCCGGGATGCGGAATTGGCGCTGGTGCTGGTCAAAGCCTGGCAGACGGAGCGGACCGCCCGTCAGTTGGCCGAGTGCCTGTCGGAGACCGGAATCGCCGTCAGCCTGCAAAACGGACTCGGCAACCGCGAAGCGCTCGCTGCGACCCTGGGCCTGGAGCGCGTTAAAGGAGGCATTACAACCTCCGGGGCGACCCTGCTCGGCCCCGGCCATGCGCGGCCTGGCGGCGAGGGCGTCACCACGCTGGAGGCGCATCCGGCCCTGGATGTGCTGGCCGCTCATTTAGCGGAATCCGGGCTGCGGGTGGAACGTTCCGATGCGGTGGAAAGTTTGGTATGGGGGAAATTGGTGGTTAACTCGGCGATAAATCCCCTTACATCGCTGTTCCAAATCCCCAATGGAAAATTGCTCGAAAGCCCGCCTGCGCGTGAGTTGATGAGCGCGCTGGCGTGTGAAACGGCGCAGGTGGCGGCCATACAGGGCGTCCCCCTGCCCTTCCCTGACCCGGTTGCGGCTGTTGAAGATGTCGCCCGGCGCACGGCGACCAATTTTTCATCCATGTACCAGGATGTCTTGCGCGGCGCGCCGACTGAGATTGATGCGATTTGCGGCGCGGTGGCAAAACTGGGCGCTGAACACGCGCCACTGAACCGGGCAATGTGGCAGTTGGTACGCGCGCTGGGTTCATGGTAAGATTCGAGCCTGAAAATTTCTGGCGCGGAGGCGTGTGAATGCGAAAAATCGTCCTTTTGTTGGTTGTTTTTTCTTTATTGTTTTCAATCCCGTCCATTGCCGGGGCGCAAGGCCCCGACACGGTGCTGGGCGAATTGATTATTCAGATTTGGCCGGAGTATGACAGGCCGGAAGCCCTGGTGATTTACGATTTCACGCTGGCGCCAACCGTATTGCCGGCAACAGTCCAAATTCGCATACCGCAAGGCAGTGAGTTGCTTGCGGTGGCGCAGGATACGCCCCAGGGTTTGATGATATATCCATATGAATTTATTGCGGATGTGGGGGGGTACGATGTTGTTGTAATGACTTTGACCGAGATGGGGAAATACCGGGTGGAGTTCTATGAACCGCTGGAGCGCAACGGCAGCCAGCGCCGTTATGCTCTCGAATGGCCCGGCGATTATGCGGTGGAAAATTTTCTGGTATTTGTGCAAAAGCCGATAAGCGCGCGCAATCTGAAAACTGACCCCACATTGCCTGAGCTACCCGGCCCGGATGGGTTTCTCTACGCCCAGGGGCAGTTCACAAATTTGCCAGCCGGGCAGGTTTTCACAATTGCGCTGGAATATGAGAAGGACGATGATTCTTTAAGCACCGCCAACCTGCCTGCTTCGATTAGCGCGCCGCTGGAGACCGCCCAGGGCGGCACCTTTCCCCTGACCACAGCCTTGCCCTGGCTGTTGGGCGGTTTTGGCGCGGCCATGATTGTGGGTGGGGTGCTGTGGTTCTGGTATTCCGGACGCGGGCGGCGGGATGGCCGTCCTTCACGTAAGCGTCACAACGCGCACACCCAGCATGAGACGGGCAGCCAGGTGTATTGCTCGCAATGCGGCAAACGCGCTGAAGGCAGTGACCGTTTTTGCCGGGCTTGCGGAGCGCGCTTGCGACGTTAGTCGATTCTTGAGCGGGCTTCTTCGAATGCCTGGTACGTTTGCAGTAAATTAATCAGCACCTGGTCGGTAAAATCGTGCAGTTTGCCTAACATTTTCCCCCAGGCCATGCCGGGCGACACATGGGCGTCATCATAGGCGTTGACCATTGCCTCCAGCAGGGTGTTGCGAAAGAACAGGAAAGCGCGCGTGGCGTCTACAGCATTCAACCCGTAGCGCCGCGCGCGCGAGGCGTATTCATAACCAATTGCGTGGGATTCATGATGGAGGGCTTGCGAATCGTTGCTGGATATGTAATTCATCATGCCGCGCACTAGGGCCATACTACTGGCGCGGTACTGAATGCGAGCGGATTCGTCCAATTTTTGATACCAGGGTTCGGCTTCCAGGCGGCCATCGGCAATTTGCATACGCACCTGCCCGATGGCGATTTGCATGGCGCTGGCCGGCTCGAGTTCGTGCTGTTCGCGAGTGGTGTTTTGCCACAGTTCGATTTCCGATTTGAGATAGCGGCGATGTCCGCCTGAGGTGCGGTGGGTCGGCAGGATGCCTTTGTCAGACCACAGCCGCACTGTGGATTGGTGCACACCTAAAATGCGGGCAACATCCGTCAGTTTGAGCCAGGTTTCGTTTTTCTTGGGAATCATTCTGGTATTTTACTCGGCCATTGCGCCGCGTTCAATGGCGGACGGAACCTGAACCTGACGGAAGAAAGCCTGCGGGTCGATGCGGGTGAGCAGGATGACAGCGGTTGCCA
>JAWOIR010000143.1:0-10247 GCA_046484545.1 Anaerolineales bacterium | reverse complement strand
CTGCCAAAACCGGAACCGAGGGTGCGCACTTCTTCGCCGTCACTTACCTGCGATATTCGCGCGCCGTAGGAGGTCTGCCCGCCGCCGATAAGCGTACCATCAGGCGAGAAATCAAGGCTTTCGGCGGCATGACGGTGCTCAATGCCGCGCACAAATTCCCCGCTGATGGCGTTGTACAAACGGATTTCAGGGAAAACGCCAACCGCCAACAGGCTGCCATCCGGCGAGAAGGACAGGCTGTGGATTTTGTTCTGTCCCTGTTCCTGCTCGAAGGCTACCCGCCAGGCGACTTCGGGCGCGAAAACATCCTCGGCTGGTGCGGTAGTTTCTTCTGGGGTGGTGGGAGTTTCGGTTGCTGTTGCAGGCTCTGGCGCGGGCGTTGCGCCGATTGCAGGCAGACAGGCCAGGGTCAGGGTCAATAGGGCGGCCAAGACGACAAAAATCCATTTCGTTTTCTTGTGTGTCGTTTGCATTTTATTGCTCCTTTCTTCACAATTATACCCGACAGCCAGTTTCCTCCAAAAAAATATACCCGTATATAAGGATGAAAATGGCAAAAATAATCTAAAATGTCTATATATGGCGTCTCGTCTAAGGTGATTCAGAGGGTGGATATGGTATACTAAATTACGGTATTTGCTTGGTGGGCAAAGAATCTCCTCATACTTCCCATAACGAATTTGTCATCATGAGCGAACCTTTGCCTTAATCCAGTATCGAGGGCTGGATTTTTATACAGGGAACTATCAACTCTTGGGAGAGGACATGATACAAAATACGAAAAAATCGTTTGGCTTTTGGACATTGATAAGCGGGGTTTTGATTTTGACGTTACTTGCCTGTGGGACATTCACCGATATCGTTAATACATTCAGTGCTGACAAAAACGGTACGCTTCAAGATGCAATATTTCCGCAATCGGAATTTCTCTTTGAGGTGATACCCTTTGGAACCATTCTCGAAGGGAATTATCAACACGCCATTCGGTGGCGAATTTTTACCACGCAGACTCGTGTCGACGCGGTGAATAGTTACTATACAGACTTGATTCCTGGCTGGCAGGTTGAGCGGGACGAGGTCATTGGCGGCTATCGCTACATTGCCCTTACCGGCGAGCATCCCTTGAGTGCGGTCTATGACAAACCTACCCTTGAACGGGTGTTGGGGCAAAACAGCAATCTTGATGAAGGTATGCTGGACATCGAAATTTTGAACTCAACTGCCCACGCAGGCGAGGGCAGGCTTAATATCATCTTTGAACAAGGTTTGCCGCCCACTTCGATTCCTGAAGGTGAACCGCTTCGAATCCCCGGCGATATTACACTCATTATCTTGGTCGATTATGTCAAACAGGATTTGGCTGCGACTGCCACACCAGACCCGCAAGCGCCAGAGCCGACAGCGACCGAACCACGGGAACAAGGCCTGTCGCAGGTTTGCCAGGAAGCGTTGCAAACCAATTTGTGTAGCAACCCGTATTTCCCGCCTGTGGAGGGGTTGACCCTGGTGTATCAGGTGGATGGTCAGCGAACCCAGACCCGTCAGATTGGGTCTGTTCAAACCGGTCTTCAGATGCCTGATGGAACGCCTGCCGATAGTTTTTCAGTTTTGTTTGTCGATGATAATTTCACCGCTGAAATGGAATACTATTGCACCGAGGATGGCCTGGTGGGTGGCGATACGAGTAGTATGCTTGCCAGCGTGCTGGAAGGGCAGGACACCGGGGGCGAACAAATCAAAGTGGAATCAACAACTTTTGAAGGTCTGACCTTGCCCAACAATATTTCACCAGGCGATACCTGGCAATCAAGAGTTGAAGTGGTCTATTCTGCCCCGGAAGGTGTCTTGCTAAGAAGCATAGGTCACGCCAGTTATTTATTCGAAGGCTACGAATCTGTGAAGGTTCCAGCCGGGGTTTTTCAGGCGCAAAAGATTATCGCTGAGGTGGAGGTCGAGGTTGTTGCCGAATTGCCCGACGGCCATGTCATTCCCCTGAGCAAGGTTCGGCTCACCAATATTTCATACAATGTTGAGTGCATTGGCATGGTGATGAGTCAGGGTGAGTCCAGCCTTCAACTATTGGAGGTGATATTGCCGTAGAGATCCAAAGCCAATACAAAAAACATTCTGGCCGGTTCAGACTGAAAGGGCTGCCAGGTTGGCATGATCAAAAAACAATCCTTGCCGGCTTTTTTGCATGGTTTATTCTTACCTGTAAATAAGCCGGCGTTTTAATACTTCATTCGCGCTATAATATCAGGGTCCTATCCAAACTCCAGCAACCCAACGAGGATAATTTGATGATAGAAATCAACACCCTGGACCCTATTCGAAGTTGGACGCGCAGAACCTATCAATTTCTGGACGATAAGGTGGTTGTTAAATCCAAATCCATCACATCCGACTATGATTTTGAAGTCCAGTACAAGGATATAAAAGTAATACAGAATAAACTCGTTGTTAATAATGGTTATGGGAACCTTTTTGGGTTTTATCTTGTGCTAATCGTATTGGCAATCAATTGGATTGCAGAAGATTTGATAATTATTTCTCCTGTATTTCAAGTAATTCTCCAAATCGGATTTGTGATAGGTATATTCATCGCCTTGTTTTTTAACTATATCGAGGAAATGTACGGTTTTCTAAACCAGGATAGACATGCCCTGACATTCATCTTGGTTAACGGCAAAAATCGCCAATCCGTGGAACAGGCTATTGGTATTATTCGGGAAAAAACGCAACTGTTGAGCGAAACGCATCTGGAAAACCCCATGGATGGGCAAGAATCTTTGCACACATTTACAAGTTGGGATATCCCGGATTTTCTAAATAAGTCCGTGACCTACTTTTATGAAGACCGCCTGGTTGATGTCGAAAAAAGCCTGCAGGAGGAGTTGGTCACAGAAATTAAATATGGCGAACTTAGCGGAAAAACACAACTCACAAAGCAGGCAAATGAAAACTGGGGAGTTGTCTCCAGTTATTGGTTCGGTCTTTCTATAATGTGTCTGGGCACCGTCATTATGTTTTTCCCACAAACAATCAAAGGCAACCCATTTGCACTTTTTCTTTTGGGCGGCGGAATCATGATTTGGCTGTTATTTAACCTGATGAAATATATCAAGCAAGACATTGTATATTTTTACAACAGGAATGAGCGGATAATCTACTGGAGTTGGTTGACATCACGAAATCGTAAACAGATGGAGCAGATAATTGCTTTTATTGAGGAAAAAACGGACTATAAAAAAAGTAACGAAACCGCTTGATTATTTTTCACAAACTACTCACTACCCCGGAGCCTCCCCATGTCCTTTACCCTTTTAACCGAACGAACTATCCCTGAAATCGCCTCGACCGCCAAACTGTACCGTCACAACAAAACCGGCGCGCGGCTTCTATCGGTGCTCAACGCCGACGAAAACAAAGTCTTCGGCATCAATTTCCGCACCCCGCCGCAGAGTTCCAACGGCATCGCCCACATCATGGAACACTCGGTGCTGTGCGGTTCACGCAAGTACCCGGTCAAGGAGCCGTTTGTCGAGCTCATCAAAGGCTCACTGAGCACCTTCCTGAACGCTTTCACCTATCCCGACAAAACCTGCTACCCGGTTGCCACCACCAACCTGAAGGATTTCTACAACCTGATTGACGTCTATCTCGACGCAGTGCTGTATCCGCTCATCCCGGAACGCACGCTCCAGCAGGAAGGCTGGCACTACGAACTCGACAGCCCCGACGCGCCGCTGACTTTCAAGGGCGTGGTCTTCAACGAGATGAAAGGTGCGCTTTCCTCGCCCGACGACCTGCTCGGTGAACTCTCGCAGCAATCGCTTTACCCCGACACGCCCTACGGACTGAACTCCGGCGGCGACCCGGCGGTCATCCCCGACCTGACGTACGAGGAGTTCAAGCGTTTCCACGAAACCTACTACCACCCGTCCAATGCCTACCTCTATTTCTACGGCGATGACCCGGAAGAAGAACGCCTGCGCCTGCTCGATGAGTGGCTGGATGCCTTCGAGGCCAAGGAGGTCAACTCTGCGCTGCCGCTCCAGCCGCAGTGGCAAACTCCGAAACGGATAACGCAGCCCTACGACAGTGGCGATTCGGAGGAGGCCAAGGCCTACATCACAGTCAACTGGCTGATGCCCGAATCAACAGACCCGGAAACGGTTCTTGGTCTCTCGATTCTGGGTCATATCCTGCTGGCAACCCCGGCCTCCCCGCTCAAAAAAGCCCTGCTCGATAGTGGACTGGGCGAAGACGTAACTGGCGGCTATCAGGAAGAACTGCGCCAGGGTTACTTCACAGCCGGGCTGAAAGGCGCGGGGCGCGGCGACCTGGACAAGGTCGAGCAGGTCATCCACACCACTTTGGCGGAATTGGCCCAGAACGGCCTCGACCCCGATACGGTGGCGGCCTCCCTTAACACCATCGAATTCCGCTTCCGCGAGCAAAACACCGGGCAATTTCCGCGCGGTCTGTTCCTGATGCTCAATGCGCTGGCGCCCTGGCTGTACGATGGCGACCCAATCAGCGGTATGGCCTTCGAAGCCCCGCTCAACGCCGTCAAAAGCAAGCCGAAGGGCTACTTCGAGAACCTGATTAAGCAACACCTGATTGACAACCCGCATCGCACCAGCCTGCACCTCGTCCCTGACGCCGAGGAGGGCAAGCGCAAGGACAGCGCCGAAACCGAACGCCTTGCCAGGGCCAAAGCCGCCATGACCCCGGCCCAAATCGAAAAACTGATAGCCGACGTGGCCGAACTGAAAAAGCACCAGGAAGCGCCCGACAGCCCCGCAGCGCTGGCGACCCTGCCCGCTCTGAAACTCTCCGACCTCGAGCGCCAGGTCAAGACCATCCCGCTCGAAATCGGACAAATCGGCGGCGCGAAACTGCTAACCCACGACCTGCCGACCAACGGCATCCTGTATCTCGACCTCGGCTTTGACCTGCATGGCCTGCCCGCCGACCTGCTGCCCTTCGTCGGCCTGATGGGACGCGCCCTGCTGCAAATGGGCACCGACACACAGGATTACGTCGCCCTGACCCAGCGCATCGGCAAAAGCACCGGCGGTATCCGCGCCGAAGTGCTGGCTTCGGCCATCCGCGAGTCGCAAGATTCGGCGCTGTATTTCTTCCTGCGCGGCAAAGCCACCACCGACAAAGCCCAGGAGATGCTCGACATCCTGCAAGACGTGCTGCTGACCGCCAAACTCGACAACCGCGAGCGTTTCAAACAAATCGTACTCGAAGACAAGGCCGGGGCCGAAGCCGGGCTGATTCCTGGTGGTCATTTAGTGGTCAAAAACCGCCTATCGGCGCGCTTCAGCGAGGCCGATTGGGTCACCGAGCAAATCAACGGCCTCGAAAACCTGTTCTTTCTGCGCCAACTGGCCGAAGAAATCGAAAAAGACTGGGATTCTGTTTTAGGGAAATTGGAAACTGTCCGGCGGCTGTTGGTTAACCGCGCTTCGATGGTCGTTAACGCCACCCTCGACTCGACCGCCTTCGGAACGCTCTCCCCCGCGCTGGGTGACATGTTATCCAGTTTGCCGGTTAGCCCGTTATCCGGTTCAACCGGAAAACCGGAACACCGCGCAACCGGAAAACTGCCCAACGAAGGCTTAACCATCCCCGCCCAGGTCAACTACGTCGGCAAGGGCGCGAACCTGTACGCCCTCGGCTACGAACCGCACGGCTCGGTCAACGTCATCCGCCGTTATCTCGGCACCACCTGGCTCTGGGACAAAATCCGCGTGCAGGGCGGCGCTTATGGCGGATTTAGCACCTTCGACATCACCACCGGTATCTTTGCCTATCTCTCGTACCGTGACCCGAACCTGCTTGCCAGCCTCGACAACTACGACGCCACCCCGGCCTTCCTGCGCAACCTCGACCTGAGCGAAAGCGAACTGACCAAAACCATCATCGGCACAAGCGGCATGCTCGACCCTTACCTGCTCCCCGACGCCAAAGGCTGGACGAGCATGCTGCGCCACCTGACCCATTACACCGACGACGTGCGCCAGAAAATCCGCGATGAGACGCTGGGCGCAAGCCTGGGCGACTTCAAACGCTTCGCCGATGTGCTCGAACAAGTCGCCCAAAAAGGCGAAGTGGTCGTGCTCGGCTCGGCAGATGCGATTGCCAAAGCCAACCAGGAGCGCGAAGGATTGTTGCAAGTGAAAAAGGTGATGTAATCTCCTGAAGAAGAATCAAAGCGGGCGTTGTGCACAGCACAACGCCCGCTTTGATTCTTCTAGAACTTTATACAGCCGGTTCAGGCTGTGGGGTTTCGACCCGTTTCAGCAGCACCTCGCCCTCAGCGTCCACATCAACCTCGATGTTGTCGCCATCGACAAAGGTTCCGGCCAGCAGGGCGTCGGACAGTTTATCCTCGACTCGCTGCTGGATGACGCGGCGCAGGGGGCGCGCACCCATCTCGGCGTCGTAGCCCTGTTCGGCAAACAGATTCAGGGCTTCGGGCGTGGCGGTCAGGACAATGTTGTGGTCGACCAATCGCGCGGCAACCTTGTTCAATTCCAGGCTGACAATCTGTTGAATGTCGCTGCGATTCAAGGCGCGGAAGATGATGGTGCTATCGACACGGTTGATGAATTCGGGCCGGAAGGCGCGTTTGAGCGATTCGTTCAACTTTTTGCGCATGTCATCGTAAGAGACTTGTTCCTCGATGATTTCATCACGCTTGAGTTGGAAACCGAGCGCGGTCTGGCGCTTAATCAGGTCGGCACCGACGTTGGATGTCATGACAATAATCGCGTTGCGGAAATCGACCTTGCGGCCTTTGGCGTCTGAAAGGTGGCCTTCTTCCATGATTTGCAACAACATGTTATGCACTTCGGGGTGGGCTTTTTCGATTTCATCAAAGACCACAATCGAGTACGGGCGGCGGCGCAGGGCCTCGGTCAGTTGACCGGCGTCTTCGTAGCCGACGTAGCCGGGAGGCGCGCCCACCAGCCGGCTGGCGGTATGGCGTTCCATAAACTCGGACATATCCAACTGCACGGCGGCGTCTTCACTACCGAACATGAACTTGGCCAGGGTTTTGGTCAGCTCAGTCTTGCCGACACCGGTCGGGCCGAGGAAGATGAACGAGCCAATTGGGCGGCGCGGGTCTTTCAGCCCGGCCCGGGCGCGGCGCACGGCGCGTGAAATCGCGTCGATGGCCTCATCCTGGCCGATGATGGCGGTCTTGAGTTCGTCTTCCATGTGCAGCAGGCGTTCCG
The DNA here is from genome assembly GCA_046484545.1 of Anaerolineales bacterium. Taxonomy (GTDB): domain Bacteria; phylum Chloroflexota; class Anaerolineae; order Anaerolineales; family Villigracilaceae; genus UBA8950. The sequence goes on along the minus strand of JAWOIR010000143.1, from coordinate 2,991 downwards.
ATTCTTCCTGGGCCAGTTGCATGAGCGGCACGCCCGTCCACATCGAAACCACTTCGGCGATGTCTTCGGCGCTCACAACCGGGCTGTTGGCGCGGTCCCACATGGTGCGCATTCGTTCCAGTTGGTTTTCGATGGAGAGTTCCTGCTTCTGCCACTGCTGGATTTCTTCCTGGTTGGCTTCTTCCTGGGCCAGGACACGGTTTTGGCGGATTTCGCGTAGTTGCGTGTACAGGTCTTTGGCCTGCTTGGCTGCCGGGGATTTATACATGCGTACCCGCGACGAGGATTCGTCAATCAGGTCGATGGCTTTATCCGGCAGGAAACGTTCGGTCACGTAGCGGGACGACAGGTGGGTGGCCGCTTCGAGGGCTTCGTCAGAAATGACGAGTTTGTGATGCTCCTCGTAGGCCTCACGGATGCCTTTCAGGATGGCGATGGTCTCTTCTTCGGAGGGTTCATCCACCTGAATGGACTGGAAACGACGCTCAAGCGCGGCGTCCGATTCGATGTGTTTGCGATACTCGTCAAGCGTGGTAGCGCCGATGACCTGCAACTCGCCGCGCGAAAGGGCCGGTTTGAGAATATTGGCCGCGTCCACGCTGGAGCCAGCCGCGCCAGCCCCAACCAGCATGTGGACTTCGTCGATGAACAAAATCGAGCCGTTGGCCTTGAGTTCGTCGATGACGCGCTTCAGGCGTTCCTCGAACTGGCCGCGATACATTGTCCCGGCCACCAGCGAGCCGACATCCAATTGCAGCACGCGCTTGTTCATCAGCGGAGCCGGAACATCGCCCTCGATGATGCGCTGGGCCAGGCCCTCGACGATGGCGGTCTTGCCGACGCCGGGTTCGCCAATCAGGGCCGGGTTATTCTTGGTGCGGCGCGCCAAAATCTGGATGACGCGCTCGATTTCCATCTGGCGGCCAATGACCGGGTCGAGTTTGCCTTGTTCGGCTTTGGTAGTCAGGTCGGTGGCGAGTTGGTCCACCAGCGGGGTTTTTGCGCCTTTTTCCTGGCCTTTTTGGCCCTGGGTTGGGCGTGCAGGCCCACCAGCGGGAGCAGGCGGGGGCGTGGTCGAGGATTCCTGTAAAATGCGGCGGGTTTGGCGACGGATTTCATCCGGAGTTACGCCCAGGCGGCGCAGGGCTTCCATCGCCGTCCCGTCAATGAGAATCAGGCCAAGCAGCAGGTGTTCGGTGCCGATGTAGTGATGTCCCATGCGGCGGGCTTCTTCGACGGCCAGTTCAAGCACCTGTTGGGTGTCGGCGGCCAGGTCGAGGCGTTCTCCGGGAGGGGTTTTACCTTCCCCGGTCAGGCGCATGACCATTTCGCGCACACGCTCGGCTTCCAGTCCCATTTCTCGCAGGACGCGCCCGGCCACACCGCCTTCTTCTTCGATGAGGCCAATTAGCAGATGTTCAGTTCCTATCAGGTTGTGATGGGCGCGTTCGGCTTCCTGGTGAGCCAGGCTCAGTACGCGCCGCGCTCGCTGTGTAAAGCGGTCCATGCCAGCCATAATTCTTTCTCCTTCCCTGGTTGAACCAGGGCTAGTTCTCGCGGTCAGTTTTGGCATTTGCCAATCAGACAGTTTTTATCTGATTGCATTTTACCAAAAGAATCCTTGCGGGGCATATGAAAATGATTAGAGTTTGGGATGTATCACTTACAACTTGGTTAACTTCGAAGACATGGCAATGTTGATTTTCTGGAGTTCCTGTGACTGCGCGGCAAATTCCGTGCCATGGATTGCGACTTAATCACTGCTTGCGTTCACTGGAAAGGGCAAGGATGTTGTGGTTTTCTTTGGCTCTGCGGGAATTAAGAAGGCGGGAAAGAAAAGTTCCAGCAGCACTTGAAAGATTTCACGTATTCTTGTCAGCATACGCGCGGAAATCCTGTACCAGGCTTTAAAAACACCACCAAAGGGGAAATAGATGCCCAACCAATAGATGGGGTAAGCCACAACCATAAAGGCAATTGTTAAAACGGCAATCGTAAGCCCGGCGGCTGCAAAAAAGGGAATGATTGGCGGCCCAAGAACGAAAGCAACGACCTGGAGTCCTTTTTGCGTCCACGCATGTTTTTCGAACATGAAAACTGCCACCGCAGGCAGAAGAAAGGTATACATCAGAAGCAGGTAAATAACAGTGATAATTGTAAGAACCAGTTCAAGCATTGTGTCCCTCCTAATTTGTGGTACTTTAGCCCACCCGCCATCACATTCTTTTGCGCCGGGTTCTCGCGTGACGGGTTTGATTATACGCCAGAATCACCCTGTTGTGAGAGATTTCTCGTTGGCTCTCTGACATCTGCCGTAAAGAAAGCCGTGTTTTGGGATGTGAGCGCACACGTTTGCGTGGACTAATTTTGGCATAAAAGCTAAAGTTAGTCCAAATAGCATCTTGACAATCCTGCCCAAAAAGGTAATTATTATATAGATGTAAATTCAGCCTGTGTCCCAAATTATTCCAAAGGAGAAGTTAAGATGGAAATTCTTGAAAACGCTGAATTAATTACCATTATCACCCTGCTGTGCGTGTGTTTGATAACCGTAGGCTCGCTGGCCCTGGCCGGGTTTGTCTTCTTCCGCATTTTCAAGGGCATGTCTGCAAATAAAGCTTTACTGCAAACCGGCCTTCCTGCCCCGGCTGTCATTCTTTCGGTCGAAGATACCGGCGTGACCATGAACGACAACCCGCAGGCGCGCCTGACCTTGCAGGTCTCTCCACCAAACCGGCCTCCGTTCCAGGCGGTTGTAACCATGTTTGTCGGTCGCCTGCAAATCGGAATGCTCGTCCCCGGCGCGCCAGTCTCCGTGCGCTACGACCCGAACGACATCAGCAAGGTGGCGATTGAATCGATGGGCGCGGCCGCGTCGAACTTTGGCAGCGGTCAGGCAGCAGGATAGATTATTTCCAGCAACTTCGCCAGCGCGGCGAGGATATGTCCCGACCGGCTTAGCAAAACCTGACAAGAAGGGCAGTTTATCTG
>JAWOIR010000107.1:0-32087 GCA_046484545.1 Anaerolineales bacterium | reverse complement strand
GTGCCGTGGTTTCGGAAACAGGCGAGAAAAGCCGCATCCGGCACGAGGCCTTCGCTGACCACTACAGTCAGGCTCGCCAGTTCTATCTCAGTCAAACCGGGCATGAACAGGCGCACATCGCCTCAGCCCTGGTCTTTGAGCTATCCAAGGTCGAACATGTGCACATTCGTGAGGCGATGGTGGGACATTTGCTTAACATCAATGATGACCTTGCCAAGCGGGTTGCCGCGGGCTTGGCGCTGGATAAACTGCCTCCCGCGGCGGTAACCGCTGTGCCGGTGCAGGAAATGAAGCCTTCGCCTGCATTGCAAATCATCGGCAAGATGAAAGACACTCTCATGGGGCGCGCGGTTGGTATTCTGATTGCAGATGGTTCAGACAGCGCTGTCCTCGAGAAGATTAAAAAAGCCGTGACGGATGCTGGCGCGACTGTAAAGATTATTGCTCCGAAAGTGGGCGGAGTGAAACTTGCCGGCGGTTCTATGGTTCCCGCCGACGGACAATTGGCCGGCACCCCTTCGGTGCTCTTCGACGCTGTGGCCGTGATTCTCTCCGAAGAAGGTGCCAAGGCACTCTCGAAGGAAAGCGCAGCCATTGATTTTGTGCGCGATGCTTTCGGTCATCTCAAGGCGATTGCGGTTGACAAAGGCGGCCAGGCCCTATTGAGAGCAGCCAATATCCCACAGGATGCAGGCGTGTTGGATGCCAGCGATAAGAAAGCATTCATCAGCGCGGCAAAAACCCGCCAATGGAACCGGGAAAAGTCGGTTCGAACATTAGCATAAATGGAAATGGAATAAGGGTTCTCTGGCATTTGCCGTGGAGAAGGCCGCATTTTGGGGCGTGAGCGCGCGTAAACGCCCTGCCGAGGAGACCCGGAAATTTGATGTTCATGCCTGCGAAGCAGGCATGAACATCAAATTTCCGGCTTTTTCTTGTGGGCCGCGAAGCGGCTATACACCGATAAGACAGTTAGGGGCTCACACCCTAAAATGCGGGAACTTATCATGGAAATTACCAAGGAGCCCAGAAAAGGCCCCTTATAGATTCGACCGGCATCCTATGACCGGGTAAAGGCTATTCCTTCATCACGCCGATGGGGAGCGTAATTTATGACTGGGACGGGTATACTTGGCCCTGTGGACAAACTCTCCGGCTCGGTCGAGCGCATCACTTTTTACAACGCTGAAAACGGCTACACCGTGCTGCGCCTGCGCCCGGAAGTCTCGCGCGGAAAGCGCATTCCCGGCCTGAGTTATGACGGCCTGGCGACGGTGGTCGGCAACCTGCCGGAGTTGTCGCCGGGCGAGCATGTCCGCCTGCAAGGGCAGTGGGACACGCACCCCAAGCACGGCACCCAGTTCAAAGCCGAAGTCTGCGACCAAAGCCTGCCGGCCAGCCTGGCGGGCATGGAGAGTTATCTCGGCTCGGGCATGATTAAGGGCATCGGCCCGAAGATGGCCGAGCGGATTGTGGGGCATTTTAAAGAAGAGACCTTCGAAATCATCGAGGGCGCGCCGGAACGCCTGCGCGAAGTGTCCGGCATCGGCCTGGACCGAACCGGGAAAATCACCGCCGCCTGGCAGGAACAGAAACAGGTCAAGGAAATCATGGTATTCCTGCACAGCCACGGGGTCAGCACCAACCTGGCGGTCAAGATTTACAAGACTTACGGCGAGGCCGCGCTTGAAACTGTCCAGAAAAACCCCTACCAGTTGGAACGCGACATCTACGGTGTGGGCTTCAAGACCGCCGACCGTATCGCCCAGGCCCTCGGCCTGCCGCCCGAACACCCGGCGCGGGTCGAAGCCGGGGTGGTCTTTGCGCTCAACGAATTGATTAACGATGGCAACGTCTACGCCCCGCGCGAGATGCTCGCCAAACGCGCGGTTGAACTGCTCGGCGTCAGCCCCGACCTGATTCCCCCGGCCCTGGAACGCCTGACCGCCGAAGACCGCATCCGCCCGGAACTGGTGCCGCTCGACCCGCCGTCAGCCAAAAACGGGACAGGCGTCTCCGAGCCGCGCACTGCGTACGCCAGCGACCCGGTCATCTACCTGACCCCGCTTTATTTTGGCGAAAAAGGCGTCAGCGAGCGGTTGAAAACCCTGGCGAGCGCGCCCAAACGGGCAGTCCAGGCCTCCTTCCTAGACAACAACCTGTCCGACGAGCAACGCGCCGCGGTGCGGATGGCGCTGGAGCACCCGGTCAGCGTGCTGACGGGCGGGCCGGGCACGGGAAAAACCACCTGCCTGAAAGCGCTGATTGGTGCACTCCAGGCCCGGGGGCAGCGTGTGGCCCTGGCCTCCCCCACCGGGCGGGCCGCCAAGCGCCTGGCCGAAGCCAGCGGCCATCCGGCCAGCACCATCCACCGCCTGCTCGAACCCTCCCCAACCTTCGGCTTCAAGCGCAACGAAGACGACCCGCTCGACATCGACTACCTGGTCGTAGACGAAGCCTCGATGCTCGACCTGCTGCTGACCAACCACCTGCTCAAGGCCGTGCCGCCCGGCGCGCAGGTGCTCTTCGTCGGCGATGTCGACCAGTTGCCATCGGTTGGGGCGGGTGATGTGCTGCGCGACCTGATTGCCAGCGGGGTAGTGCCGGTGGCGCGCCTGATGACCATCTTCCGCCAGGCCGCCGATTCGCAAATCATCACCAACGCCCATCTGATTAACCAGGGCAAACTGCCGCTGATTTCAAAGGACAGCCGCGACTTCTTCCTGTTCCCCGCCGAAGATTCCGATTCTGCCGCCAACTGGGTGGTGGAGGTGGTCGCCGAGCGCATCCCGCAAAAGTTCGGGCTGGACGCGCTGCGCGACATCCAGGTGCTGACCCCCATCTATCGTGGTGCGGTGGGAGTCAGTGCGTTAAATGAGCGGATGCAGACCCGGCTCAATCCGGCTTCCGATAAAATGGCCGAGCGGCGGCTGTTTGGCGTCACCTACCGGGCTGGCGACAAGGTCATGCAGACCGTCAACAACTATGACAAGGACGTGTTCAACGGCGACATCGGCTTCATTCGCGGCCTGGACGCCATCGAACACACCCTGACAGTCGATTTCGATGGGCGGCTGGTTTCTTATGACTGGAACGAAGTCGATGAGTTGAGCCTGGCCTACGCCATTTCGGTCCATAAGGCCCAAGGCTCCGAGTTCCCGGCGGTGGTCTTGCCGCTCGTCCCGGCCCATTACCTGATGCTGCAACGCAACCTGCTCTACACCGCCGTCACCCGCGCCCGAAGCCTGTGCGTGTTGGTCGGCAGCCGCAAAGCCATCAGCATGGCGGTCAACAACAACAAGGTCGCCAATCGATTCACCGCTCTGGAGTGGCGGCTGGGTAAGGATAAATAGTCTGCTGACTGCCTGACTATTTTGGGGTGTGAGCGACTGGCAAACAACAAAAAACACACCTTGCGGCGTGTTTTTTATTTGGACGCAGTTTCTCTACCGGACAAAACGGTCTGAACTGTAATCATCGCTTATTCTTGTCATTTCGAGCCGCGTAGCGGGGAGAAATCTTGCGCACAATGAGAAAGATTTCTCGCTGTCGCTCGAAATGACAAACTATCACGAAGTTTGTCCGGTAGAGAAGACGCGGTAAATTATAAGGTGGCGTTACGATGGTCTGACTTGTTTCGGGTCATACTTCGCCTCCCCAGGCGGTCATTCGCTGTAGATGCCGGTGCGATTACGGCCGCCAGCCTTTGCCGCATACATCGCTTTGTCTGCGCGTTGGATGATGTTCTCTATTGTCTCTTCATCCAGCGTGTGCCTCATCTCCGCGATGCCAATGCTGGTGCTAATACTGAAAACGCCCTTGTCGCTTGCAATGCGTTCAGCCGCTACGCTCTCGCGGATGCGCTCTGCAAGTGGAAAGGCCTCCAGTGCGCTGGTTTGGGGCAGAAGAATGATGAACTCATCACCGCCGTAGCGCGCCAGCACATCAATCATACGGAGTTGGCTGGCCGCAGCCACGGCCACCTGTTTCAGGGCTTTATCGCCAGCCACATGTCCGAGGTTGTCATTGACCTGTTTGAAGTCATCCACGTCGAATAAGATGATGGTCAGTGGATGCTGATAACGCACGGCTGCATAGAATTCGTTGGCGGCGGTTTCAAAAAAATGGCGGCGGTTGCACAGGCCGGTTAGCACATCGGTATTTGACAATTCTTTCTCACGGGTAAGCGCAGTTTGCAGTTTTTGGTTTGCCGCTGCAAGCGCTTCCTTCAGGAGAATCAGTTCAGCCTCTTCCTGTTTGCGCAGGGTGATATCGCTCATCGTGATGCGACATACGGGCTCGCCGTTGGTGTCTTGTACCGTGGTGGCATCCAGATACACCCAAAAAGACGTGCCATCCTTTTTCAGCATCTTTAATTCACACGTCTGCGGCTTTCCCGTTTCGAAGAGCTGCTTGCGATGCAAATAGTAGACATCCTGGTCTACTCTGGCAATGAAATGGCTGACCGGCTGCTTGACCAGAGCGCTTCGTTCCACGCCCAGCATGAAAGCGGCAGTCAGGTTGGCTTCCAGAATCATTCCCTGTTCGCTGATGGTGCAGTACCCCACAGGTGCCAGGTCGAAGAGGTCGAAATAGCGCGCCCGCGATTCATCCAGTTCATCTTGAGCACGGCGCAGTTCATCGTTCTGCATTTCCAATTCTATCTGGTGGATTTGTAATTCATGCACGAGTTCGCGCATATCAGGTTCTGATGAAGGAAGAGGCCCGGTTTTCAGCATACGCTTTTTCCACTTTGTTATCGCCTGCCTGCGAAGTTCATCACCGGTCAAAGCGTCAGCAACCTGGCTCTGTTCATTCTGGTTTGTCATTTTCCGAATCCTGTATTTGAGTCCCTGTATTTGATTCCTTGGCCCGTTCAATCGTTGCTACCGCATAAAACTGCCCGGCCTCATTCACCAGGGTGCTTGAGATAACCGAGACCTCCAGCACAGAGCCGTCTTTGGCAATCCGTTGGGTCAGATATGGCTCTAAAATGTCACCCTGGCCAAGATGTTGCAACTTGCGCACCGTATGCTCGCGCCGTGCTTTCGGGACGCGGTCGCGAAAGTTCATCTTCAGCGCCTCGGCTTCACTCCAACCATAAAGATTCTCCGCAGCGGAGTTCCAGGCCAGGATGCGCCCCTCCATATCCTGTATTACCATGGCATCCTGCGAATCGCGCAGCATTACCGTCAGGTTCAGTAATTCAGTGGCTTTTTGCAGGGCTGCCTCGATCCGCTTGGTCTCGGTAATATCGACAAAGGTAATCACCGCTCCCTCGATGACGTTATTGAGCGTACGGTAAGGCTGAATGCGCAGCGTGTACCATTTTTTGTCCTTGGTCATCACTTCCAATTCCATGGGAACAAGCGTATCCAGCACAGACTGCATGTCGTTCACCAGATGGTCGTAGCCAACCAGATTGGAAACGATATGCCCCACCGGCCGGCCCACGTCAACGGGCATAAGGTTGATGATGCGGGTGGCGGATGGGGTGAAGCGCAGAATGTGCAGATTGTGGTCCAAGAAAAGGGTAGCGATGCCGGTTCCCGCCAGCAGGTTGTTCATATCATTATTGGCCTGCGATAAATCTGCCACCTTGTTTTGCAGTTCGGCATTGACTGTGGACAGTTCCTCGTTAACCGATTGCAATTCTTCCTTGGATGTTTCCAATTCCTCGTTGGTCGATTGCAATTCTTCGTTAACCGATTGCATTTCCTCAATGGATGATTTCAGCTCTTCATTGGCTGTCTCCAGTTCCTCGATAGTGGACTGAAGATATTCATCCTTGGCGCGCAATTCCTGCTTGAGAACATTGATACGCTCATCCACACTGATGTCCGTCGAAGCGCTTGCTTTACCATCCGCCGACTTCTTGCTGCTGACAGTTGACCCGTCCACGGAACCTGGGGCAGCAACCTGGACTGTGTTGGAAGCGGCCTGTTCACTGGCTGGCGGCGCTTCCTGCAGGATGACCAGGAAAAGAGGCGCCGGGCCCTGGTTCGCCGAATCCAGGGGGCGGATGGTCAGGTTGACCGAGGTGAAATGGCTGTTGGTTTTGACATGCAGGCCCGGGGAATAGACGACCTGATTGGTGAGCACGGCTTTGTGCAGCGACGTAGTGAGCGGGCGGCGCAGCCCTTCGCGGGCCATTTTCAGGATGTTGTTGACTCCGGCCTCTCCGGGGGCCGGCTCCAGGTATAGCCCTGTTCGGCCGTGCAGGTAAAGAATGGTGCCTTCGCTGTTGACAAGCGCAGCCACCGGGGCAATCTGCTGTATGAGCGCCTGTTCGGTCAGTTCACGCAGCGGTAATTTGTTGGGGGAAACTCTCTTTGGTGAGCGGATGGCCGGCAGGGGTGCTGCTTCGGGTTTCATCATGGCCGGCAGAAAGTGTCTCTGGGCCATGTTTTGAAAGTTTTCTTTTCGCTGGAAGAGTTTCGCTTTGCGGTCCAGCGTGGAAAAAAGGTCGCCAAATTCGCTGACTGTCTCAGATGTGCCCAGGAAGAGAAAACCATTCGGGTTCAGGGCGTAGTGGAAGAGCGGAATCAATTTTTTCTGTAACTCTGCACCGATGTAGATTAGCAGATTGCGACAACTAATCAGGTTGAGTTTCGAGAAAGGCGGGTCTTTAATCAGGTTCTGTTCCGAAAAGATGAGCATATCGCGGATATTCTTATGAATGCGATATGTGCTCTCGCCGGGTTCAGCAGTAAAAAAGCGCGCCAGCCGTTCAGGCGAGAGGTCGGCGGCAATACTCGCCGGATAGAGACCGGTGCGGGCCGTGGCGATTGCCTGGCTGTCAATATCGGTGGCAAAAACCTGCAGCCTGAAGTTGTGTTTCAATATTTCCTGACGTTCGGCCAGCAGGATGGCGAGAGAATAAGCCTCCTCGCCGGTGGAGCAGCCCGGCACCCAAACGCGGATTGTGTCGCTTTCAGACTTACCGGCAAACAGTTTCGGGATGACCTGTTCTTCGAGTGCCTGGAAGGCCTGCGGGTCGCGGAAAAAATTGGTCACGCCAATCAACATGTCGCGGAAGAGCGACTCCACCTCCGGCGGCGTCTGCTGCAAATATCGAACGTATTCTTCCAGTGTTTCAATCTGCTGCACAGCCATCCGCCGTTCAATGCGCCGCTGGATGGTGTTGGGTTTGTACTGCGAAAAGTCGTGACCGGTCTGGGAGCGGAGCAGGATGAAGATTTTCTTGAGCGAATTCTCACTCTTGGGCGGCAAGCCTTCGCCAGGTTCCGTTGTCTTGCCAAAGGCGTGGGCTGCATAGGCGATTAATTGAGCGGGCATTTCGGCGGGTGGCATCTCGTAATCCACCAGCCCTGTGCCAAGGGCGCTGCGCGGCATGCCATCGTATTCGGTCGAGGCAGGGTTTTGCGCCATGACCATCCCGCCCTCAGCTTTGATGGCTCGTATGCCCTGGGTGCCATCGCTGCCCGTGCCAGAGAGCACGATGCCGATGGCTCGCTCATGCTGGTCCTGGGCGAGGGAGCGGAAGAAAAAATCAATCGGCAGGCGCTGCCCGCGTGGGGCTGATGGTTCCAAGAGTTGCAGCGCGCCATTCAGAAAGGCCATGTCGTGATTGGGCGGGATGATATAGGCGCAATTGGGCTGCACCCGCATACCGTCCTCGACCTGGAAGACTTGCATCCTGGTGGAGCGCTGGATAAGGTCGGTCAGGATGCTCTTATGGTCGGGGGCCAGGTGCTGCACCAGCACAAAGGCCATGCCAGGGTCGCTCTCGGCGGGCATGCCAGAGAAGAATGCTTCAAAGGCTGCCAGCCCTCCAGCCGAGGCGCCAATGCCCACAATGGGGAAATCGGAGCCTGAAAACAAACTTTCATTTTCAGTCACAGGCTTGTTCTGGATAACCGTTTTAGGTTTTGTCGTGTTTGTCTTTTTGGCCATGGCGCACATCTGGAAAAACAACCTTTTTATTGGTTCTCTGGTACTTGCCGTGAAGAATACGGGGGCTTACCACGGGAACTCCCAAAGAGCATTTTTATTTAAAAGAACGAATTATCAGGAACATTTGGCTTGTTCGCAAGTTTGGTTCTCTGATATTTGCCGTACAGAAGGCTGTATTTTGGAGTTTGAGTGTGCGTGTTTGCGGCGCGCTCACATCCCAAAATACGGGAGCTTATCACGGAAATTCGCAAAGAGTCGCAAATTTTGCTCAACATAATTCTGATAAACCTAGTATACTGCAATTTGTCTACATCAGCACCGCCCACTTTTGTTTCGTATAGAAATTCGAAATCAAAATTGAATTCAAATTGGTACTTGTAATAAAAATCATTTGCGTGTATAATACGTTCAACCTAACAAAAATGTAAGGTTGAACGAGAAGAAAGTATATTGTTTTTTGTGGAAGCGATGAGCCAAGGATATTCTGGTCGCCGAGCCGTCAGCACTGATTGTTAATGTTTGATGGCCCATCCTTGGGGAGCGAATGGCGAAACCGGCCAAGTGTTGGGCCGGTTTTTTTTTATTATGGTCACGATAAAAATAGGTGAAATGCTTTAGAGATTAGCAGGACAATTTCATAGTCACAGATGGAGCGATAATCCAAGGATATTCTGGTCGCTGAGCCATGAGCACTGATTGTAATGCTTGATGGCCCGTCCTTGGGGAGCGAATAGCGAAACCGGCCAAGTATTGGGCCGGTTTCGCTTATTAATACGGTCACGATAAAAACAGGTGAAATGCTTTAGAGATAAGCAGGACAATTTCATAGTCACAGTTGGAGCGATAATCCAAGGATATTCTGGTCGCTGAGCCATCAGCACTGATTGTTAGTGCTTGATAGCCCGTCCTTGGGGAGCGAATAGCGAAACCGGCCAAGCATTGGGCCGGTTTCGCTTTTTTGTTCACCAACACTGCAGATTGAAAACTCTTCAATGCCGTGTTGAAGATAATCCAAAGTTATTATTTCAGGTTCATTTTCTAGTTTGCGATAGGTTAACTTATGAACGCTCTGGTTCAAAAAATTGCGGCAACAATGGATATGACTTGTGATGATTTTATCGGCGAGATGCGCAAACGTGGCTGCAGCGAGGCCACCGCCGTCAAAATCTGGCACGGTACTTATGAAGACTTCGAAGCCTTTTCGGACAATGACATTTATTTGAGCAATTTACGCAAGGCTGCCGATGTTTTACACGTGAAAACAGGTGAACTTTTGACAAATTAGGCCGCGCTTTTCTCTCGAATTTGAGATGATGTTTTTAATCAAAAACACTAATGAAAGAATCGGTTGCCGATTAGGAGAAACAAACGTGCAAAACGAAGCATTGCAGGATTCTGACAACAAGCATGACCCCAATATTTTGCGTTTGGCTCAAAAAGAGCGCGCCGGTTATTACATTGCCAAACGAATACTCGATTTCAGCATCGCCTTGGTGCTTTTGTTGCTGCTCTCTCCATTAATGGCGCTGGTCGCTCTGCTTATATTTGTCTATTCGCCAGGACCAGTATTTTTTGTTCAAGAAAGGGTAGGTGCAAAAAGACGATTCAAAAATAAAGGGATGGTTTGGGAAAAAGTAACTTTCCGTTGTGTCAAATTCCGGACGATGAAATTAAACGCCGATTCGTCCATTCATCAGGCTTACTTCAAAGCGCTGATTGAAAATGATGAGAACCAGATGGCGGCATTGCAAAGCCAGCCGACCGAGGTTCGCAAGCTGTTAAAAGACCCGCGAATTATTCGCCCTGGGTTTTTCCTGCGGAAATTAAGCCTGGATGAACTGCCACAGTTCTGGAATGTGCTTCTGGGTGATATGAGCCTGGTGGGGCCACGACCAGCCATCCCCTATGAAGTCGAAATGTATAAACCCTGGCATTTACGGCGGCTGGAAGCGCAGCCCGGTATTACCGGTTTGCAGCAAGTTACTGCCCGTAGCGCAGCCGATTTTGATGAACAAGTTAAGTTGGACATTGAGTATGTTGAGAAACAATCTTTTTGGTTCGACTTAATGATTATCTTAAAGACCCCTTTGGTTGTGTTTTCTACAAAGGGAGCATATTAAATGTTTTTTTCATCACGCAAGATGTTTGATAAGAGGAGATTACAATGACTGGTTTAAGAGTGGGCATAATAGGTTATGGATATTGGGGTCCTAACCTGACAAGAAATTTTTTCGAAATCCCATCCTCAGATTTGATTGCAATTGCAGATTTGAACGAAGAACGCTTGAAGCAAGCGCTCTTGAAGTACCCACAAATACAGGCTAAACAGGACTACCAGGAACTTTTCGATTTGGAATTGGATGCTGTCGTGATTGCTACGCCACCTGCGACCCACTATTCAATTGCCAAGGATTGCCTGGAACATAACCTGAACGTACTGATTGAGAAGCCGCTTACGTTAAAAAGTGAGCATGCCGAAACGTTGATTAAATTGGCTGACGAAAAAGGCTTAACCTTGATGGTTGGTCATACGTTTGAATACAACTCAGCCGTGCATGCTTTGAAGAGCTATATCGACAGCGGCGAGTTAGGGCAGGTTTATTACCTGGATGCCGCGCGACTGAACCTGGGCCTTTTTCAGCGGGATTCGAATGTTCTTTGGGACCTGGCTCCGCACGATATTTCCATTCTCCTGCATTTACTTGGGAAAACTCCCATTTCTGTCAGTGCGCAGGGCTCGCCCTGTGTCATTGATGGAATTCATGACGTTGTTTACATGAACCTGGAGTTTCCAGACAATATCTCGGCGCACATCCATGTTAGTTGGCTTGACCCCTGCAAAGTACGCCGAATCACGGTCGTTGGCAGCAAGAAAATGGCAATTTATAACGACATCGAAAACGATTCGAAAATCAAGATTTACGATAAAGGTGTCGACGTTCCGGCATATACCAATGGCTTTGGTGAATTTCAATGTAACTATCACTCTGGCGATATCACCATCCCAAACATCCACTTTACAGAACCGTTGCGGCAGGAATGCCAGCATTTCATTGATTGCATTGCCAACCATACCGAACCGCGCAGCAGTGGACGTGCCGGGTTGGAAGTTGTCAAAGTTTTGGAAGCGGCTCAATATTCCTTAATGAATGGGCAGACAAGGGAGGTTATCCAATGGTGACAGCCGAGTTTGCTCGTATTGCCCCTGATGTGAAACTGGGGCAGGATGTCAAAATCTATGCTTTTGTCAACCTGTACGGCTGTGAAATTGGCGACGAAAGCAAAATAGGCACATTTGTCGAAATCCAAAAGGGCGCCAAAATTGGGCAGCGCGTGAAGATTTCGAGCCACACCTTCATTTGCGAAGGCGTCACCATCGAGGACGAAGTCTTCATTGGTCATGGGGTGATGTTTATTAATGACAAATATCCTCGTGCTTCGACCTCCACCGGCCAACTCCAAACCGAGGCTGATTGGGAGGTTACGCCTACCCTGATTAAGCGTGGTGCATCTGTCGGCAGTAATGCCACCATCCTGTGCGGCGTGACCATCGGAGAAGGCGCCCTGGTGGGAGCCGGCAGCGTGGTCACACATGATGTCCCGGCAGGCGCTGTTGTAGCAGGCAGCCCTGCGCACCCTATCCAAGTCAAAGAAATTGAAAAGTGAGGAAAAAATGAATATCCCATGGGTTAACCTAACCATCCAATACCAAAACATTCGAACAGAAATCAATTCGGCCATTCAGACCATCCTGGACAACGGCGACTTTATCCTTGGGCAGGATGTCACCAAACTTGAAGAAGAGTTTGCGGCCTATTGCGGAACAAAATATGCAGTGGGTGTAGATAGTGGACTCTCCGCGCTTGAACTGAGCCTGCGTGCCCTGGGCGTTGAGCCTGGGCATGAGGTGATTGTTCCAACGCATACTTTCACCGCCACTGCCGCCGCCGCCACATTGGCAGGCGCCACCCCCGTCTTCGTAGACGCAGACCCGGAAACCTGTAATATCGACCCTGCAAAAATCGAGGATGCCATTACGCCTCGCACCCGGGCAATCATTCCTGTGCATCTTTATGGATTGCCAGCCAACATGGATAAGATTCTTCGGATTGCCGAGAATCATAACCTGGTGGTTGTAGAAGATGCCTGTCAGGCGCATGGCGCTCACTATAACGGACATCGTGTTGGCTCACTTGGAAATGCCGCCGGTTTTAGTTTCTATCCCACCAAAAACCTCGGCGCTTACGGCGATGGCGGCATGGTTACCACAAACGATTCCAAGGTTGCTGAAACAATCCGCGCTTTGCGCAACTGTGGGCAAAGGGAAAAGAATGTCCACGAACTGATTCCTTTCAATCATCGTCTTGATAATTTGCAGGCTGCAATTCTGCGCGTCAAGCTGCGCCACCTGGATGAATGGATTGCCTTACGCCGTAAATGGGGCGCGCTGTACACCCAGCTTTTGGCAGGCTCTGACTTGAAGCTGCCCGTTGAGCCACATGGATATGAGCATGTCTACCACCTGTATGTGGTCCGCTCCCAGCAGCGCGATGCCTTAATGGCTTTTCTCAAGGAACGTGGCATTGGGACGTCCATCCACTACCCGAAGCCTGTTCATCTGCAACCTTACTACGCAAACGGCACAGACAGGCGTGGGCAATTCCCGGTTGCGGAAAAAATCTGCAATGAGATTGTGTCGTTGCCAATGTTCCCTGAATTGACCGAGCAACAGGTCGAGATTGTCTCTTCGGAAATAATGGGCTTAAGTGTTCCTATGGCAGCAGGAGGTTAATTAAGTTTTTAGGGCTCATTGATATTTGCCGTGATACCCGCCAGATACTGCCAAAATCACGGCAAATATCATAGAGCCATTTTTAGAATAGGAACATCCCATTATTGAAGGAGTAGGTGAGATATGGAATTGATTGAACTACTACGAGTTATCCGTCGCTGGATATGGCTGATTGTTGCAATAGTGCTTGTCACTCAAATTGCGCTGTGGCTGGGCTTGCGCTCTGCTGAACCGGTGTATGCCGCTACCGTCAGTTTGCAGATTTCCACCCCACAGCGCGAAAATGTGGCGGCTTATGATGAGTATCGCTCCATCAGCCTGCGCGATGAAATTACAGTGGCCATCAACAACCTGGTTGAGTTGCTGGAGGGTGAAGAGGTTTACAAACGAACCATCAGTGAACTTGGTCTGCCAGAGAATAATACCCACTATAAAATCGCAGCCAGGCGGGCAAGCGATGCCGATTTCGTCAATGTAATTGTCGAAGCCGGAACACCCACGCTGGCCGCAGAGATTGCCAACAAACACGTCAGTGTTGCCATCGCCTACTACGGTGAGTTGCGCGCCCAATCAACCAAGGCAGAAAAAGGGCTCTTTGCCGAACAATTGCGCACAGCTGAAATTGATTTCAGGGCTGCCGAGAAAGCGCTTGTTGATTTCAGGACACAGAGCGGCATCTACTCACTCGAAAGTCAGTTGTCCACGCAGCAAAGACTCCTCGAGCAACTGCAACTGGAACGCGATCGGCGTTTGTTGGAACAAGCTATCACGGTCATCCCCACCCCCATTATCACAGCTGAGGGTGGCGTTATCCCGGTCATCGACCCGGTTGCAGAGGTTGACAATCTGATTGCCCAGCGCATGATGGAACTGGAGCACTTTACATCCCTGGTTCCCCAATACAACATACTGGAACAGAATGTTGTACAGGCGCGCGCAGTATATCAACATCTTCTGGGCAAATACAGCGAAGCAGAGTTAAAGGTCACGGCTGTTCAGGCGGCCAACTTTATCCAGGTTATCAAGCCGGCGTACGTGCCAACCAGATCTGAGTCCAGTGGGCTCAGATTAGCAGTACTGGCCCTGGCAGGTAGTTTAGGCATGGGGGTGATGCTGGCTTTTATTCTCCAATACATGTACAGTTTCAAGCATGCAGCCTTGCCTGCTTCAACCAGTAATCAGATTTCGTCTTCGGGCGGAGACCGAAGGACAGAAACGCAAAGCCAGGTTTCTGAAGTTCCGTGGAAATCCTGGAAAACATCCTCGCGCAGACAGTTAAATCGAGAACCCTGGAATCGACTCGGGAACGGTGTCGGCTTCTCGCGGCGGACCAGGAGCCCGATGCTGCGCAAGGCCAACCTTAGTTCCAGTGACCAATCCAGCATGAGGAAGTAACGATGACGCAAACCAGACTCGGTGCCAGGTTGAATCAAAACAACACCCGTCCTCTCGCAACTGCCCCTGGGATGTACCGGGCGTTGGCGGCCATCCTGGGTGTATTGGGGATGCTGGCGGCTGCACTATACCTGGCTCCCCAAACGGCCGCCCTGGGCCTTGTCCTGCTCGGACTTGGCCTGCCAGTTGTGTTGCTGCTCTGGCACCGGCCTGAGTTTGGGCTGCTTGCGATTCTGTTCCTGGCTGCTAATTTTCTTCCGCTGGACCTCGTAGATATACGCTTGCCCATTGGCGGCGGGCTGCAACTTCGCGATTTGCTCACCTTAGGCCTGTTCGGCCTGCTGGTTTTCCGCGGGCTGGCCCGAAAGACATTGGGAATACCATGGTGGCCAGTAGGGGCTCCTCTTACAGTATTTATGGTACTTGTGCTGTTCTCAGCGGTCTACGCCCTGTTCTGGCAGGGTGTCACGTCGAACTGGGTGTTCGCTGAACTCCGCGACCTCTCAGCTTATGCCCTCTTTTTTATCACTGCCTGGGCTTTGGGGCAACGTCATCACCTGGTCACGATTTTGGTAGGTTTGTTTGTTATCGCCAATCTGACGGCAGCCATCATCTTTATTCAACAGTTTCTGGGCGTGTCCAGGTTTCTCCTGCCAGCCATGGCCGACTCTTTTTGGGGAATATGGCTTGAGGGCGGTGCTGGTTCATTCGGCTCGGTACGAGTTGTGCCGCCCAGTCACGTTCTGCTCTATTTCGCAATGCTGATTGCCGCTGGCCTGGCAATGTTTGAATCCAACCGCAGGCTGCGGACCGGGCTTGTCATTCAGTTTGGCGTGCTAGGCCTGGCGCTGTTGTTGACTTATACCCGGGCGCAATGGATTGCAACAGCCATGGCGCTGGTACTAATGGCAACTGTGTTTGTGCCGAAGTATAAAGCCCAGATTGGCCGTTTCGCTCTCTTGAGCATCCCGCTCTTTCTGATTGCCTGTGGGTTTCTGGGTTTTGGGTTGCAAGGACTCGTGCAAGATACCCCTGTGCTCACGCTATTGAGCGATCGAGCAACAACCCTATTAACCCCCGACGAAACCATCGAGAGCCGCTCCCTACAGTGGCGCATTTTCGAGAACGAAGAAGCGCTGAAGTCGATTTCGCGACATCCACTGCTGGGCGTTGGCCTGGGTAATTCCTATCGAAACCTGACTACACTACAGGGAGAGGCTCAAGGCTGGTGGACAAGGAACAGCCTGGTGTCAGGAGAGGTTTCTCGCTTTACTCGTTATGTCCATAGCAGTTATCTCTGGCTTCCGGTCAAGTTGGGAATCCCGGCTTTTGCCATCTTCCTCTGGTTCTGCGCAGCCTTGCCTGTTGCAGGCTGGCGGCTAATGAGCAGTCTGCCTGACAACCGGATGAAGGGTATCGTTCTGGCGATAGTAACAGGCTTTATCGGCTTGTTGGTGTGGACTATCTTTCATCAACATCTAATCATGAATCGGAGCTCAACCGCTGTGGCTTTTGTGGCCGGGTTGGTTGCTGGTATTTATTCTCTGCATAGCAGGGAACACGGGGCCTCTTTCGTGGAATCACTACCTAGCCCAGAGGAGTCGCTGAATGACGCCAGTAGTCAATCCTCAACCTGAAGAGCCCGATGTTGGCATGCCGACTCCCCCCCCCCGACATCTGAGTTTTTTTCAGGGTGTCACGTACACGAGTGCGGGAACAGCCCTCAACATCATCTTTCTCTTGCTGGAAACCATGGTTGCTGTACGGATTCTCGACACAGAAAGCTATGGAATCTATGCGCTTCTGGTTATCGGTGTGAACTTCCTTGTGATGATTACCGATTTTGGCTCCACGACTTCCGTGACCCAACTAATCGCCAGTAGCGAGCCATCTCGGCAGGCCACACTGGCAAGTACGGTCATGGTTTTTCGGCTCGCAGTGGTTGCTCTTGTATCCGCGATTACATTGCTTGGCCCGGCCGCTCTCTTCCTGCTTGACCCGTCGCTGGCTCTCCTGAACTATGCCATCTATATTCCGGTGATGCTTATAACGGTCGGTCTCGACGAGTCGCTTTACGGCATACTCCAGGGTCACAAGGCGTTCAAACACATGGCGATTGCCAATGGCCTGCGCACTATTCTGCGATTAGGTCTGTCGGTTGTCTTTCTGCTCGTATTTCAACTTGGCATCAAAGGCCTCATTTATTCCTGGATTATCTCTTTCGGTGTTGCCGTGATTTATCAAGTTCTTGTCCTGCCACATCCAAGACGGTTGTCACCGAACTGGCATGTTCTGGGCGAGATGTTGCGTTTTGGCTTCCCGCTGCAGCTCAATCGCTTCCTGTGGTTTGTTTCAGGCAGGGCAGATATCCTGCTGCTCGGATTATTCATGGGGCCTTCGGCCGTTGCCCTGTTTGAAGTGGGTGGCAGGATTCCAAGCGCGCTGGTACGTCTGACCCAGTCCTACAGCGCGGTGTACTTTCCAACCATGACAGAACTGTTGTCGAAAGGAAAGACCAGTCGGGCGCACCAATTGCTCAACCGCTCACTGGTGCTGCTTTCCTTTTCCATGGCGCTGGCTGCTCTTATCTCGGTGATATTCGGCCAGGAGATAATCAGATTGCTTTTCTCCGCCAAATACGAAGCCAGTAGCATGGTTTTTTCCTTACTGATGATTGGATTGCAGATGAATGTTCTCGTGACCCTGATGGGATATACGCTGACCTCGGCCGGTTATCCTGGGCGCTCACTTGCTGCCAACGCCATCCGCGAAACGTTGATTGTTGCGGCCGCTCTGATTCTAATCCCCATCTGGGGCTTGATTGGCCCCGCCTTTGGGAAACTGGCTGCCTATTATGTGGCGAACCCACTTTCCATCTGGATGTTGCGGCGTAGTAATATCCGAGTTGTATCATCCCCTTATATCAAGCAGACAGCCCTGCTGTGGATTGGCGCCATCCTGTTCTGGTTGTTGCAGCCCCAAGGGTTCTTGCTCAAGGCGATGATGATAGTAATCTTCATCGTAATCAATGTCGCGTTATCCACAATATCGCGTGAGGATTTGGCGCTGGTCTTGCCTAATGCACTTTCCAAGCGGCTCGGTTGGATGGAGAATCGAAAATATCTTGGGGCATTGCTGATAATTGCCATGCTATTGTTGGCAGGGGTTTTCGTTTTCAGTGAGATTGTTGTTAGTAGAAGCGCTAATTTTTCTGAGAGCGCTGCCATTAATGATGCCAGCAATCAAGACAAGGGGGTGCAAAAGGACAGCCTGACACCTTCCAGTCAAAAAGCTCCTTCCAATCCAATTGGTTCCCATTTCACCCCTTCTGTTGAAATGAACACCACCACATTTTACGTTTCAAAGGAAGGAAATAATACAGATGGGAAATCGTGGGAGACAGCCTGGAATGAAGTAGACCAAATTCAATGGGAAAATTTCAGCCCCGGAGACACAATTGTGATTGGCGGTGGCGAGTATCACACGAACATGAAAGTGGAAGCAAGTGGTGTTTCTGGGTCACCCATTACGATAACGACAAATGGAACACAAGTCATCTTGGATGGACAGCGTCCTGCACCACCTTATTGTGGAGAATCGGAATACATTCCTACGATGGCTCAAGATGCAATCGATTTACAAGGTCAAAGTTTTATCGTTATTGATGGGCAAGAATGGAAAGGAATAGTGCTTCGCAACCACAAGCGCGGCATTATGATGCGGCGCGGTGCAAGCAATATTATTGTCCGTAATGTGGAAATATATGATAACGGTTGGTCGCTTGGTTCAGGAACGAATACAGTGCCGGAGGGAGCGGGTGTCGAACTGGGTGGCTCTGATGTTCTCTTTGAACGGGTAATTATTCATGATAATGGCCAGGATGCCTTTCAGGCTGGATGGGGTGTCTGGAATTTCACACTCCGAAATTCATGGTTGTATAACAGCCGTGAACATCCCACTGTGCGTGGCAAACCCTTTAACTACTGCGCGCACACAGATGGTCTACAAATTTATGATGGTGGTGTGCAGGGACCTGTTGTTTTAGAAAACAACATCATTGGCCCTTCTTTCACACAAGGCATCATGATTAACAATCCGGCAACCGTGAATGATGTCTTAATTAAGAACACCCTTTTTGTGAGCAACGGTGAGGGCAGCATTGTCATTCAGAAGGGGGGTGCATCATCAAACTGGACGCTGCAGAACGTGACGGTTGTTCAGGATGTGGTCTATAAGAGTTGGAATGTAAACATGAATGGTAATAACCATCAGATTAGAGACTCAATCTTTTGGGGCGGCCCATGGGGAATGGGAATCTTTGACTGGTCAGAAGCAATCGGAAATTACAACTGGTTGACTCGTGACCAGCATGACGTGGCGCTTGAACTTGACCCAATGTTCCTGGATGACGACTTTAGTGGGTTTGAAGGCGCAGGGTTTGCCGATTTTAATTTTTCAATTCAGAATCCTGCAATTCCACCAGGAACAGGCTCCTCGATTACTTCCGTGGCGCAATTATTCGAACAACAAGAGCAAACTTTTGATTTCTGGACCCCCAGATGTTTTGTGTTTCCTGATTATATCCTCGACAAGGAGGGCTGTCCCTATGAGAAATAGCAAAACTCCCAACCCGCATCAACAGCCGACTATTGCGCCGAAAACCTACGTACTCATCACTCCCTGCCGAAACGAGGCTGATTACATCGAAGGCACCTTGCAGGCGGTCATTGCCCAAACAGTACGCCCCAAAAAGTGGGTAATCGTCAGCGATGGTTCTACCGACCGCACTGATGAAATTGTCGAACGTTACGCCCAGAAACATGACTTTATCCTGCTTTTGCGACAATCTGGAGATAGGCAAAGAAACTTTGGCTCAAAAGTTGAGGCGATTAACTTGGCCTATGAGCATCTCAGGGAACTTCAATTCGACTTTATCGGAAATCTGGATGCGGATATAACCTTCGATAGTTCTTATTATGCCAACATTCTCTCTAAATTCGAACAGAACGAACGCCTGGGCCTGGCTGGTGGGCTGAGGTTGGACTTTTCTCGCGGCCGGTTTGTGAAGGTGCTCTGTGCCCGGAACAGCGTTGGAGGCCCAATCCAAATGTTTCGGCGTCAGTGTTATGAAACCATAGGAGGCTATCAACGCCTGTCATGTGGTGGCATCGACGCGGTGGCTGAAACGATGGTGCGTATGCACGGCTGGCAGGTCGAGTCTTTTTCAGACATCACGGTCTATCATCATCGGGCAACCGGAACCGCGGGAGGCGGGGTAATCAGGGCTCGTTTTAAAAAGGGCGAGCAGCACTACCTGATAGGCTATCACCCCCTGTTTCATGTGGCCAGCTGTATGTTCCGTCTTTCTAGTTTTCCGTTCATGCTGGGCAGCCTGGCAGAAATTGCAGGCTATACCTGGGCTTTTTTGAGAAGGCAGAAAAGAGTGGTGCCTGATGATTTTGTTCGATTCTTAAGAGAAGAGCAATGGGCAAGATTACGGTCATTGCTGCTTACCCAACGGGACCCCGCCTTGCGCTCCCAAACACAGGAGTAACTCATGAAAAATGAAACAATCATCTGCATAGCCCCACGCGACTGGCATGGACTTTGGAAAGAAGCCCAATCCATTATGTCACGCATCGCGATTGATAATCGGGTTCTCTACTTTGACCCTGGACGCGATTCACAAGAATCCATGGTCGGCGAGATGATAGGTAACCTGCCGAACTTCTTTTCTTTGCGAACCGAACAAGTGCAGGAAAACCTTACCGTCATCTCAAGCCCATCCGTTCTGCCATATGCCCGCAGTCATCTACCGCGCTCCTTGCTTCAGGTAATGGTGCCAGGCATTGCTCGCATCAACGCTGAGGTGCTCATCAGGCATGTGCGTCGAGCGATGCAAACTTTCGAGGTTGTCTCTCCAATTCTGTGGCTCTATGGCCCGTATCATTCAAGACTTGTCGGCAAGTTTGGGGAAAAACTCGCCTGTTATATGAACTATGATGAGTTTGCCAACTATTTGACAAACTCACGCGTCAAGGAACTGGTTCGACGGTACGACGACCAGTTGACGAACCTGGTCGACGTTGTGTTTGCCACCTCGCGCGCTCAGTGCAAGGTGCGTGAAGCAATCAACCCACATACATACTTTATACCCAATGCGGTTGATTTTGATTTGTTCAACCGTGCGATGATGCCCGATTTGCCAATACCAGACGATATTGCTGGTTTACGGCACCCTATTATTGGTTACGCTGGCCGGATGGCCAGGCAAATCGATATCGAACTGCTGCAGCGGGTGGCCGTAACGTATCCTGACTGCTCCCTGGTGTTGATTGGCCCGGATGAACTGCCCTCTTGTCCAGATGAGCAGGCCTTGCGTGCTGCTCCGAACGTCTTCTTTTTAGGCTGGAAGAAACCGTCTGAACTGCCTAATTATCTGCGCGTCTTTGATGTTGCGCTGATACCCTACCGTTTGGAAGGACATGTGCTATCGGGCTATCCAACCAAGCTGCATGAGTACCTGGCCGCAGGACGGTCGGTTGTGGCAACCGCCATGCCGGAATTGCTTCCCTACCGCGCCGTGCTTCATATCGCCGAGAACAATGATGATTTCGTTGTAAAGGTTGGTGAAGCGATGCGTGATAATGCCTTAACGACAATAGAAGCGCGTGTTGCGGTAGCCAGGGAAAATACCTGGGACCGGCGTGTTGAAGACATTTATCGTAACTTAGAACCATTCCTGTCGGGTGCTATTACGAGACGAATTCCGGGTGCCCAAAACCTACTAGGAAGTAGTTAATTATGAATCAACCCACGGTTATGACAATATTCGGCACACGGCCTGAGGCTATCAAAATGGCTCCAATCCTTTTGGAATTGGGCAGGCACTCCAACGTCAGTACGTGTGTTGTTGCAGCGACCCAGCACCGCTCGATGCTTGACCAGGTGCTCAATGTTTTCAACATAAAGCCCAATTATGTTCTTGATTTTATGCAGCCGGGCCAATCGCTGACTGACATCACCGTGCGCGCGCTGGAGAGTCTGGAGCGCATCATAAGCCGTGAAAAACCTGACATGGTTGTGGTGCAGGGCGATACAACAACCGCCTTCATTGGTGGTCTGGCAGCCTTTTATCACCAGATCCCTGTTGCCCATGTTGAAGCCGGGTTGCGCACACGGGATAAGTACAACCCTTATCCAGAAGAAATCAATCGTCACTTTCTGGGTGTTCTCGCCGACCTGTGTTTTGCGCCGACGGCCACTGCCAGGCAGGCGCTGCTTGTAGATGGCGTGTCAGAAGAGCGCATCTTGGTAACTGGTAACACGGTTATTGATGCCCTGTTGATGGCGATTGACCAGGATTATCAGTTCACGGTACCGGCTTTGCGGCAAATCGATTTTGGACTACCGCGTAAGACTTTACTCGCCACTGCCCATCGCCACGAGAGCCACGGCGCTCCATTGGAGGATATTTGTCGTGACTTTCGGGATTTGTTGTTAGAGCGGGAGGACTTGCAGTTGGTCTTCCCGGTACACCTAAACCCCAGGGTGCGTGATACAGCCTTCTCAATACTCGGTGGGCTGGGGAGGGCTTTGCTCGTCGATCCACTTGGTTATCCAGACTTTGTTCACCTCATGAAATGTGCCGACATCATCGTGACAGATTCAGGCGGCATTCAGGAAGAGGCGCCCGCCCTGGGCAAACCTGTCCTGGTTATCCGCGCTACAACAGAACGGCCCGAAGCCATCGAAGCCGGCACAGCCCGTCTGGTGGGCACCGAGCGATATAGCATTGTGTCTGCGGTGTCACAGCTTTTGGATAATCCTGCCGATTATGAGCGGATGCAGCAGGCTGCCAATCCCTATGGCGATGGCCACGCAGCGCAGCGTATTGTTGATTCGATCCGTCATTTTTTCGGCCTGAACCCTGTTCGTCCAGCACCTTTTACGCCGGGCAGACGCTCTTCCAGTCTTTTGTCTGAAAGCGAAAACAATAAGAGCCGGGCAGGCAACCTGGGTGAACCGCAACCGGAGCGCCTGGATTTTGAACGGAGCCATCATCAAAGGAAGGTTGAAGCTCATGACGGGCGCTAAAAAGGTATTAATCGTCGAGGAAAACAGCTCGGTACCGCACGACAAACGTGTGTGGTATGAGGCAACCACCCTACGCGACGCTGGCTGGCAGGTAGCCGTGATTTGTCCAGCATCATCGCGTGAACCCGGCGGCGAAGTAATTGACACAACGCGCACCCCCGAGATTTTAGAAGGGATAAGGATTTATCGCTTTCCGATGGTTGAGGCGTGGCATGGAATATTGAGTTACCTGCGCGAGTATGTGACTGCCTTCTATGCCATTTCCCGTGTCTCATGGCGTGTGTGGCAGGAACATCGCTTTGATGTACTCCATTTTTGCAATCCGCCTGACTTATTTTCTCCCATCGCCATGTTCTACCGTCTATTGGGCGTGTCCGTTGTCTTTGACCATCATGATTTGTTTCCAGAGCTTGTGCTTTGTCGCTATCACGGTCTGGCTGCCCGGGTTTTCTATACCGGGGCCAGGATTGGGGAGTTTCTATCCTTCCAAAGCGCCAATGTGGTTATATCGACGAATGAATCTTATCGCCGGGTAGCCCTGGGTCGCGGAAGGGTGCCCCCGGAACGTATTGTTGTCGTTCGTAATGGGCCGAAAAGAGAACAGTTTATACCCGTTGACCCGGTTCCGAGTCTGCAACGAGGGTTCCCTTATATGGCTGCTTTCGCCGGTGTGATGGGGCCCGAGGATGGCGTGGACGAGCTGCTGCAATCAATCCGCTACCTTGTCAATGAACTTGGGCGTCGAGACATCCTTTTTGTTCTGCTCGGGGATGGGGCTGTTCGGGCACGGGCCCAGGCAAATGCGGCAACTTGGGAAATCGAAGATGTAGTGGATTTTCCCGGCATGATACGCGATGACTTTTTATTGCGCCAATATCTATGCACTGCTGATGTTCTTCTTTCTCCAGAACCGCTGACCCCGCTCAATGTCCATTCAACGTTTATCAAAGTTGGAGAATATATGGCTCTGGGCAAACCAATTGTGGCTTATGAACTTCCAGAGACAAGGCTCACAGCACAAGATGCTGCCGTCTATGTCAAGCCCGGTGATACACAAGCATTCGGCCACGCGATTCTAACCCTGCTCGATGACTTGCCCCGCAGGCAGTGTATGGGGGAGATTGGGCAGAAACGGATTATGGAATGTTTGAGTTGGGAACATCAGCAGGATGAATTGTTTCGGGCTTATGCCATCGCCACTTCCAGGCGCTAATAGATTTTTGCATGGATGGCGTTATTGTCTTAGTGCATGCACTCTTGTCGTATATGAACTGAGAATTGAAATGAATTGGATTGAGCATTTCCGAGTAAAGGAAATAACTGAGGAAAATGAATAACACATCTTTGGTCGTGAAAGCAGGTCTGGATATGAGTATTTATCAGGAACGCACGTTGAAGCCAGCCATTGTCCTTGCAACCCACACCATGGGGTTGGGAGTAATCCGCGCCCTGGGCAGAATGGGTGTTCCTGTAGTCGCCGTTTACTATGACCGCCACAAGGATATGGGCTACGTTTCAAAGTATGTCAAACATCAGGTTTATGTTCCTCACCCGGAACACGCTGAAGACGAGTTCCTGGCCCGGTTGCTGGAACTTGCACCTCGCTTCGGTGGCGGCTTGTTGCTGCCTGTGTCTGATGAAACACTCGTCACCGTATCACAGCATAAAGAGATGCTTGCCCGGCACTTCATTGTAGCCTGCACAGAATGGGCCATCACGAGGCAGTTTATAGACAAAAAGTATACCTATGCCCTGGCCGATGCCGTTGGCGTGGCGGCCCCCAAAACCATCGTGCCCCAATCGCTGGAGGAAGTGGAGCACTACGGAAAGACGGTTGAGTACCCCTGCCTGGTAAAACCTTCCCAGAGTCATCTATTCTTCGCTCGCTTTGGCCGCAAGATGGTATCCGTTGAGAACCTGGAGCAGATGCTTGCCATCTGTCAACAGTCTGCGGAGGCGGGATTGGAAGTCACGTTGCAGGAAATCATACCCGGCGATGACGCTCATGTTGTGAACTACAACTCCTACTTCTGGGATGGTCAACCAGTGGTTGAATTCACCGCGCAGCATGTGAGGAAGGCCCCGCCGGAATTTGGCTCCCCCTGTGTTGCTGTAAGCAAACAAATCCCCGAAGTGCTTGAACCAGGGAGAAAAATCCTTCAGGCGCTAGGCTTCTATGGATATTCTTGCACCGAATTCAAAAAAGATGCGCGCGACGGCATCTATAAACTGATGGAAGTCAATGGCCGGCATAACCTTTCGACCTTGTTGGCGGTCAATTGTGGCATTAACTTTCCCTGGCTGCACTACCGCCATCTCGTCGAAGGAATTGTTCCTGAGCAAACCCGCTTTCGGGACGAATTTTTCTGGATTGATATGGAACGCGACCTGCCATTCATACCCCAGCGGATTTTCAAGCAAGGTGAAAGCCTGGCGCAAATTCTCGCGCCATATATCAACCCGCATGTTTCCGCTGTTTATGACTCGCAGGACCCCAAGCCTTTTTACAAACGTTACGCCGACTTCAGTAAAAACGCTCTCGGTCGCTTATTTCAACATACCAGGCAGGTTGACCAGTCGAGGAGATTATCATGAGAAAAGATGCCACCAATGTCGAAGAATCTCGCCTGCAAGGAGTGGAAAATATCGAGGATTATCCCAGTTTCCATGAACGCCACCGCATTTTTCCCGGGGTGTTTGATGGCCGCAACCACAAACGCATTTTGGACATTGCGGCTGGCGTTGGGTGCGCAGCGCGCAGAATCCATGATGGCTATCCGGCCAAGGTAATTTGCAACGATATTACTCCAACCTGTCTACGTGTCTTGGAACAGCAGGGATTGAACACGGTTTCGTTTGATATCGATGACGACGCTACAAATTTCCCATTTCCCGATGGCCATTTCGATGCCGTAGTTTCATTGGCAACCATCGAACATGTCATTTTTCTTGACCATCATCTGCAAGAAATTCGCCGCATTCTTTCGAATCAAGGCTATCTTTATATTTCAACGCCCAACTATGCCGGTCTCACGCATCTTCCACGTTATCTCTTCAAAGGGGAAAGTTTCCATAATCCATTGCGAGAGAAATCCAAGTACGAATTTTACGCACATGTCAGGTATTTCACTTTTAAGACCCTGCTGGAATTTGTGAGCTCTTTTGGCTTTACTCCGTTGGAAGTGTATCTGCCACTGCCTGAGAGCAGTTCCCACTACCAGGCATTGCAGACCAAATCACCCCTGAAAGCCTGGGCATTTCGCTCCTCGATGTGGCTGCTCTATACGTTTGGGTCGCCGCGCTGGGCATCTGAACCAGTCATCTGCTTCCAAAAAACTGACGAGAAACCCTCCACCAAATATCGTAAAGTTGTACTTTGAAAAGGAATTCGAGAATCTATATGGTAAATACTTTAATGCTTCAGTTGTCACCATCCGATCCACGTTGGACTGCTTTTTTGGATACCAGCCCAAAAGCGGGGATTTTCCATCACCCAGCCTGGTCACAGTTGCTGGCCGAATGCTATGGCTACCGGCCTTTTATTGCTGCCCTGCAAACTGCGGAAGGTACACTCGCGGCAGCAGTGCCGCTGATGGAGATTGATAGCCCCCTTACCGGTAAACGCTGGGTATCTTTGCCCTTTTCGGACTACTGTTGGCCTCTTTATACTGGCGAATCTGCTCTAAGGGAATTAGCCGAAGGTATGCTCAACCTTGCGGCAAAGAACCAAATTTCCAGGCTTGAATTGCGCGGGATGTATCCAACCTTACCCACGCTTGATGTATCTTCTCGATACGTTCTTCATGAGATTGACCTTACTCCTGGCGAGCAAGCGGTTTGGAAACATACACACGCAATGCATAGGCGTAACATCAAAACTGCACAAGAAAACGATGTCAAAATCATTCTGGGGGAAACGAGAGAGCACCTGGCTGATTTTTTTCGGCTCCATTTGAATACCCGCCGCCGCCAAGGAGTCCCGGTGCAGCCTTGGAAATATTTCGAGGCTATGCAGCATTTACTCCTTGAACAGGAGCAAGGCTTTTTGCTCCTGGCATATCGACACGGTCTATGTTTGGCCGGAGCAATCTTTCTTCACTCCAAAAAAACCCTCACTTACAAATATGGCGCATCCCGGGAGGACGGCCTGAAATATCGCCCCAACAACCTGCTAATGTGGACGGCAATCCAAAAAGGCTACGAAGGTGGTTTTAACCGCTTCGACATGGGGCGGACCGACCTCGAAAACACCGGCTTGCGCACGTTTAAAAGCCGTTGGGGTGCCGCGGAAACGCCCCTGGTTTATACCAGTCTCAAGGGCGGGTCCAGTCACATGGAAGACGGAAGATTAATGCGTTATATGAACACCGTTTTACAAAAATCTCCCACGTGGGTTTGCAGACTCACAGGGGAATTACTCTATAAACATTTCGGTTAATAAGAAAATCGAGACACGCGAGGCGAAATGAGTTCAAAAGCAGCCGGTTTACCACCCACCTTTCATCCCCAACAGGCGAGTCGCATGTACGATGGGGTCGAATACAAAGATTTTTGGGATGACCCCGCCAAAATACGGCTGGATAAACTGGAACGGGCAATTGTGCGTAAACTTCTGCCTGTTTCAGGCCAGCGTATCATTGATATTGGCTGCGGCTATGGCCGTTTGGCCAGTTGTTACCTGGAGCGCTTTGAGCAGGTGGTGATGCTCGATGGTTCGATCACGCTTTTGCGGCAGGCGCAGGAAACCATCGGAGAAAGAGCCACCTACATTGCCGCCGATGCCAATCGCCTGCCATTTCGCCCAGGCAGCTTCGATTGTGTCCTCATGATACGTGTTTTTCACCATATCAACGATTCGCAGGTCATCTTGTCTGAAATGCAGCGCATTATCAGTAATGGCGGAAATCTCATTTTCAACTATTGCAACAAACTGAGCGTCAGGCAATTATTGCGTTGGACGTTGCGTCTTACGCGCGAAAATCCATTGACAATCAAGCCGACAGGTATTGGCACACGATTAATCAGCCATCACCCGGCCCAGATTGAACAATTACTGAAACAACATGGGTTTACCAGGACGAAATACCTCGGCGCAGGCATTCTGGATAAATTGCCAGATGACTCTGAACGCCTTTCATCCCTTGCAGAAGCGCTTGCGCCATTATTTGGCGCTATCAAACTGGCCCCCTGGATTAATTGCCGGGCAACTGTATCGTCAGAAGGCCAAATCAAAACCAGTCAGCGTTTGGATGACATCCTCGTTTGCCCGGCATGTCACCAGGAATTGACCCGTCAGACATTTGCCTACGATTGTCGAGGATGCGAAGCTTCTTTCCCCATTGAAAATGGCATCCTCGATTTTAGAATTGGATAAATTATGGACAAGCCGACTTCATCACTCTGGAATTCCAACCATCCGCGAAATTTTTGGTGCTGCCAACCCGATTTTCCCGAAGAAATCTGGGCTGAAGCCATTCGCCGGGCGCTGCCAACACTTGGGCTGCCAGAAACGATGGATATCGAATCTGTCCTGGAATGGACTCTCGGCGAGGGACAGTTCGGCCCCAACCGGTATCACCTGGGTCTCCTGCATCGCGTGTATTACCAACTCAAACCCTTAATCCCTCGCGGGCTAATTCGTCTCCTTAGGCAGATGTATAACGGGGTCAGGGGCAGGGAATTTCCACTGAACTGGCCTATAGAAAAGCGATTTGTGCAATTCCAATGGGAGATTATCAGGCAGGCATTGATAATCTCAGGACAAAATGAAATCAACTTTCGATATTTCTGGCCGGAAGGTAAAAACTTCGCATTTGTTCTCACCCATGATGTTGAATGCGCAGAGGGACAGCGTCTTATCCCCGTTTTGGCTGACATGGAAGAAGCGCTTGGATTCCGTTCACTCTTCAACTTTGTCCCTGAACGCTACGCGCTCGATCAAGGATTAATCAAGGATTTGCGCCAGCGCGGGTTCGAGACAGGCATACATGGCTTGAAACATGACGGGAAATTGTTCAATTCATATAACACCTTCAGCCAGCGCGCCAAAAAAATTAACCGCTATTTGCGTGATTTGACAGAATTTGGACCCACAGGATTCCGCTCACCACTAACATTGCGTAACCCTGCCTGGATGCAAAGGTTGGAAATGGACTATGACCTTTCTTTCTTTGATACAGACCCATACGAACCAATGCCTGGCGGTGTCATGAGTATCTGGCCATTTACGATTGGTCACTTCCTCGAACTCCCCTATACCCTAACGCAGGATTTTATATTGTTTAATTTATTAGGTGAAACATCTCCCAGGATATGGTTAGAAAAAATTGACTTTTTGGAAAAGTATCACGGCATGGCTCTCGTAATTGTGCATCCTGATTATTCCAGCCAAGGAGCATCAAAACAGATTTACGAATCATTCTTGCAAAAAGTTAAAGAACGTGGAGGGTACTGGCATGCTTTGCCGGGAGAAGTAGCATCCTGGTGGAAAAATCGCGCCAACCTAACGAATGATTATTCAGGGTTTGACCAGCAAATTGCAATGGCAAAGATTGCTTTGAATGGTGGTGATATTGAAATCACTATTTGTGGTGAACCTGTCAATCCTGTAAAAGAATTCACAACATAGGCTTTGTGTCAAACGTTGCACAGGCTTGTTAAAGGTACCAGTAGAAGCAAAGGAGATAAGACATGAATTACGCGCCAACCTCGTTAAAGAAAGTTTATATCGAGCCGGTTCAGGGAGCCTGTAACAGAAGGCAACTGGATGCTGAAAGGGTTGCATCCTTTTTCGTTAACAATGATTTTTATCTTGTTGCCAATCCAAAAGAGGCCGACGTCATTTTTTTGGTCACTTGCGCAGTTTCTACCAAGCGGGAAGATGGTTCAATAAGTAGAATAAATCACTTAAAAAAATATGGCGGTGAACTCATGGTAGGGGGATGCCTGCCAGCGATTAATGAGAAGAGAATGCTCTCAGTTTTCAACGGCAGGAGTATCTCCACCTCTGAACTGCCCAAAATAGATAATTACTTTCCAGAGACGAAGATTAAATTCTCAGAACTTGAAGATGCCAATCATTATTTCCCTTCTTACAGTAAGATTTTCAGCCGCGAATTCGCCGAGATAGCCTGGAACAAATTCTTGTCTCTCAGAATGCTCTCACCCAACTACATTGTCACGAAAGAAATCCCAAGAATATTCGGGCTGCTAACCAGGAAAAATTCCCTTCAAACAACTCCTTATCCAGTCAGAATATCCTGGGGGTGCAACCAAAAATGTTCATATTGTGGTGTCCGAGCCGCGGTTAGCAGGCTTCACAGCAAACCTTTGGAAATCTGTCGGCAAGAATTTTTGGAAGGCGTAGAAAAGGGATATCAAGAATTCGAAATAATCGCGGATGATGTTGGCGCCTATGGCATTGACATCGGTAAAAATTTCCCAGACCTGCTCAGTGAATTGTTTGAGATCCCAGGTGAATATCGCGTCTTAATCTGGAATCTTTCTCCAATGTGGTTAGTGCATAACCAGGAAAAATTTCTTCCAATCTTGCAAAAACAAAGAATATATAGAATCCATTTCCCCGTGCAGTCGGGCAGTCAAAATATCTTAAAAGCGATGAACCGATATATTAATGTTCAAAAGACCGTCGAATCTTTACTCTTCTTGAGAAAACACTCCCCTGGTTTGATCCTCACCACAGATGTGATTATCGGTTTTCCCGGCGAAACCGAAGTTGATGTGGATGAAACCATTGAATTCATCCGTAAAGTTCATTTTAACGGCGCTAACATCTTTATGTATTATAGCGTTCCAAATACTCCGGCACACAGCCTGGAAAATCATGTGCCGCAAAAGGTTATGGAAAAAAGGGTTCGCAGGGTAAGAGACGCATTGGAAAGAATGGATATGGACTATACGATTTCATAAATATCAGTAGAGCACGAATATTTTGCATAGAGCCCGATTTTTGGTGTGCGTAGCGGACGCGCATTTGCGGCCCGCTACGCACACCAAAAATCGGAAATTCTTCCAACTTTCGTGAAGTACTTAATATAGCAGGCAGACAGAAGGATTCTATCTTTTTCCTGAATCTGTTGCTGTGACGATGAGCCTGTTTATGAATTGAAGTTATGGTTTTTATATAATGCCCATGGTCACAAGTTGCGCGTTCATGCTCTTATAAAAAGCGCAACTTGTGACCACGGGTATAAAAGGAGAAAATGATGGAGAATAATAAATTCTTCGAGAACAAAGCATCAGAGCCGAATATCACTTACCTCGACTTACAGGCCTATACTGGCGCTACCAAGCACATGGGTGGGCTGGAGGCGACAAATGACCTGATTAAACTTTGTCATGTAAACAAGGGGTCAACCATTTTAGATATTGGCTGTGGGGTTGGAGCAACTGCTTGCTATCTGGCAAAGCAATATGATTGTCGAGTGATCGGTGTGGATATTCGAGAAAAAATGATTGAACGGGCAATCGAAAAGGCCAAAACCGTAAAAGTGGCTGAAAAGGTCACATTCCAAGTGGCAGACGCTCAAGAATTACCCTTCGAAGCCGGAATATTTGATGTGACAATCTGCGAATCAGTGGCTACTTTCATTAAAGATAAACCAGGGGTTGTGAAACAGTGCGTCCGGGTGACGAAAAACGGAGGCTATGTAGGATTCAATGAGGAGGTTTGGGTGAAAACACCTCCTACAGAAGAATACATGCAATTTATGAGAAGCAAAATGGATGTGGGGCCAAATATTCCACTGCTCAGTGATTGGGAAAGATATTTAACAGAGGCCGGGTTGCAAGATATTGTTGTGTGTGTATATGATAAGTTTGATACGAAACGCGAGTGGAGCCAGAAGAAACGATACAGTTTTATGGATTACTTGTTGATTGTAAATCGGACACTGCGCCTGTATGCAAAGAGCAAATCTTATCGGGAATATTTGAAAGAAAGCAAACAAAAACCGAAGAGGCTGTTCGAGCATTTGGGGTATGTGATAATGGCGGGAAGAAAAAAGTAGGGCTCTTTAGGAATTTCCGTGATAAGTTCTCGTATTTTGGGGTGTGGGCGCGCCCACACCCCAAAATACGGCCATCTTTAAAGTAGCAGCGATGTTCTGTAATGAAATTAACTGGGGTGGCTATTACACATAACGAATGCCAGATACGCAAAGCCGTTGCCCAGCCAGATACAAGTGATACCGCAAACCCAAAACTTTTCTGGGTTTGCGGTATCTGGACCATCCGTCAGGCTCGGGTACTCTGGGCAAGAGTATTCGTTGTTGGTGGTACGGCATTTTCCCGGCGTGGCAGGCTTTCTTGCCGGCATGATTCGCTAAAGTTTTTTAAACTTTACGGATTGCCGCTATTCATAAGCACCGATATTCCAAACATCACCTCGCGATTTTCCTTCAATATCCATATTATACTTTGACCCCAGGTTTACACCCGCATCGATAGCGGGAGAATTTGATTGGAGACGTAAATCGATGCCATTAAAGTCAGTACTAACAAACCTCGGATTGATTTCCACTCCACCTGATGAGCTGGGAAACTTATTGTTGGGGTCATAAAAAATATTGTGGGAAACATCACTTCCGCTTAGTGTACGATAGAAGGGTATGGAAGTGCTAGGCTGGCTAATGCCATAAAAGATGTTGTTTTTTATGACACTTACAACAGAAGAGTTTAGTATTGGGCCCATCCCATAGTAGGAATTGCCGATGATTTTCGCTGTAAACGTGGACCCACTTCCGCTTTTTAGGCGCATTGCGGAATCCTCGGCGTACGGCATGTTCTTGATAAGAATGTTATTTAAAAATACATGCTCGCCGTGACCGTTTTCAGTAAACAACATTTGTGTTCCCAGGGTTTTATT
>JAWOIR010000059.1:0-3210 GCA_046484545.1 Anaerolineales bacterium | reverse complement strand
GTCACGAGTTCAGGGGTATAGGTGGAGCCTCCACCAATGACTGTAATTTTCATGGTTGTTTCCTTTTGTTTTTCGGTTATCCGGTTATCCGGTTTTCCGGTTGTTCAGTTATCTGGTTCAATTTTTCACGCATTGCCATTTCGCTGATTACTGCCCTTCGACTACGTGCTTCGCACTCCGCTCAGGGCCTGAATACTGATTACTGTTTACTCAACCGCATTCTCCCGAATCACGCCCGCGTACCACCTGGCGCTGTCTTTCGGGGTGCGTTTCAGGGTTTCGTAATCGACATGGATGATGCCAAAGCGTTTGCTGTAGCCGTGGCCCCACTCGAAGTTGTCCATCAGCGACCAGACGAAATAGCCGCGCATATCGACGCCGTCCTGCATGGCCTTGTGCACCTGGATGAAATGTTCGCGCAGGTAAGCCTGACGGCGCGGGTCGTGGACTTTGCCGTCCGCGCCGACCTCGTCCTTGAACGAGGCCCCGTTCTCGGTGATATAGAGCGGCGGAAGTCGGTACTCGCGGCTGATGCGGGTTAGCAAGCGGTAAAAGGCAGGGGCGTGCACTTCCCACTTCATTTCCGTATATTCGGCGTCTTCGGGGTAGATGCGCTCGCCGCTGGTGTTGACCACCTGGCGCGAGTAATAGTTAACGCCCATAAAATCGAGTTTCTGGCTGATGAGCGCCATATCGCCCGGCTGCATCTGTGGACGGTTCTCGGCGGCCTTTTCCCAACCGGCAGGCGGATAATGGCCTTTGAAAATCGTATCCAGGAAGAGGATATCGCCGCCTTCCTGCCAGGTTTTCTCGGCAACGGCATTGTTTTCGGGAGTGTCCTCGGCGGGTTCGACCGGCCACAGGCTGAGCACAACGCCTGCCTGTAAGTCCGCATCGACGCTGCGAATGGCCTGCACGCTCAACCCATGCGCAACCAGGATGTTGTGCGCGGTTTGCAGGGCGATTTTTGTGTCCTTGATGCCGGGTGCATGTTCGCCCCACAAATGACCGGCAAAAGCGGCCACGAGCGGCTCGTTGAAAGTGGCCCAATGTTTGACGCGGTCGCCCAGGCGCTTGACCATCACGGCGGTGTAATCGGCAAAATAATACGCCGTATCGCGGTTGCGCCAGCCGCCCTTGTCTTCGAGGGCTTGCGGCAAATCCCAGTGATACAGGGTCAGAAAGGGCAGGATGTTGGCCGCCAGCAGGCGGTCTACCAGGCGGTCGTAGAAATCGAGCCCTTTGGTGTTGACCGGCGCGACACCGTCGGGGATGACCCGCGGCCAGGAGACCGAAAAACGGTAGCCTTTCAGTCCGAGTTCGCGCATCAGGGCAATATCTTCAGGGTAGCGGTGATAGTGGTCGCAGGCCGTGTCGCCGGTGTCACCGTTGGTGACCTTGCCGGGGGTGTGGCTGAAGCGGTCCCAAATGGATTCGCCCTTGCCGTCTTCGTCCCAGGCGCCTTCGATTTGATACGAGGCGGTTGCCGCGCCCCAGATGAAATTAGGTGGAAAACGATGGATGGTCATTAATCTCTCCGTTTTTTGAGTTATTTAGTCCTGGGTAGGGGCGACCCGTCAGGGCGTAAGAAGGTGCGTTTTTGCAAGACAATCCGGCATAAAATGACGATTTTTTACGCCGGGCGGGTCGCCCTTGCTTAGGCACCACACCCGCACGACTGGCGGATGGTCAGTTCGGTGGGTAACAAAATTTCGCGCTCGACCGTTTCACGGCGCACAAGGCGCACCAGCAGGTCGGTTGCCGTGCGCCCAACTTCTTCTGTCGGCGCGTGGACGGTGGTCAGCGGCGGGGTCAGGTGACGCGCCAGCGGCACATCGTCGAAGCCGATGATTTTTACATCTTCGGGAATGCGCAGTCCGGCCTCGCGCAGGGCCGACATGGCCCCGACTGCTGATAGGTCGTCGCTGCAAAAAATTGCGTCGAAGGCTAACCCGCCTGCCAGAAACTCACGAACGGATTGCTCGGCGCGGCGACTCGTAAAATCGCCCGACGCAACCAGGGCAGGGTCGAACGGAATGCCGTGCTTTTCAAGCGCCAGCCGGTATCCGCGCTCACGCCAGCCTGCGTCCTCGTTGCCTTCCGGGCCGCTCAGGTACAGGATACGACGGCATCCGTGCGCTTCAATCAGATGTTCGACCGCCAGCATCGCGCCCTTCTTGTTCTCCACTGTCACTACCGGAATATTCAGGCCTTCGGGCGCGGTCTGATGCAGGAAGACAATCGGCAAGCCGATGCTGTTCAGCCGTTGCAGTTCGGCCAGTTCCATACTGCCGGTGAAGACCAGCAGGCCGTCGGTGTTGTGTTCGCCCAGGGTATGGCGGCGCATGTCGGGCTTTTTGTAGGCAGTGGTGTGAATCAGCAGGTCGAAACCGGCCTCGCCTGCAGCCGCTTCAATGCCGCGCAGCATGGGAGCGAAAAACTCGCCGCTGATTTCAGGCACAATCAGGCCGAGTGTGTCGGTGCGCTTGCTCGCCAGGATGCGGGCCGCCGCGCGCGGGACGTAGTTCAAATCACGAATGGCATCCATCACGCGCTGGGCGGTCTCAGGGACAACGGGTGATTTGCCGTTCACGACCCGACTGACGGTGGCAATCGAAACCCCGGCCAGGTCGGCGACATCCTGGATGGTTGCAGATTTCGGGCTGGGAGTGGAAGTTTCCATATTTTTCTCCATGTAAGCGCTTACATGGAGAGTATAAAACCAAAAGCCACTTTCGTCAACGGTTTTTCATGTTTTCGGCCATTTGGGAATTCCCGTGATAAGTCCCCGTATTTTGGGATGTCAGCGCGCGTACGCGCGCTGACATCCCAAAATACGGGCTTCTTTGCGGCAAATATCAGAGAACCAGGTTTTCTGGAGGGGCTATCGGTACTGCAGTACTTTATCTCTACTCACGGTGCTCGAAAGGGTCTGGCCGATACCGCGCTGAAGACCGCCAACTCCGGTTACCTGACCCGCCGCCTGGTGGATGTTTCCCAGGATCTTGTCGTTGCCGGGGATGCGAGGCCGCTGCGGTCCCGGAGTCCACCGGGTGAGCCGACCCCGGAGCTTCGCCGAGGCGCTCCCCGCGTTCTCCCTGGACCGCCGGATCTCGGTCGCGGTGCTCGGCGCCTCGATGGTCGTGGTCGGCGTGGTCGCCATGCTCGCGATCCCTCTCGAGCTGATCCCGAGCGGCTTCTCGCCCCCCT
>JAWOIR010000443.1:0-2696 GCA_046484545.1 Anaerolineales bacterium | reverse complement strand
TCGGTCTGTTTGTTCAGGCTGGCGACCAGCGAAGCCAGCTGCCAGGCCTCGGAAGATGCCCCGATTCACGCGGCAGATGGGCCGGTATTCCGCGAAATCCGTGAAACTTACAATACGCTGCTCGTCAACTCGATGGACGAGACAGTCTTCGAGGTCGGGCCGCACCCGATTGAGTGGGTCAGCCGGACAGGGGATTTTATCCTGCTCGATATTCGGCGCAGTACAACGGATATGTATGTTAAAAATCGCACCCTGCCAGTTCAGTCGGTGCCGGGGGTTTTGCAGTCGGTTTCCGAGAACACCCGTCATATCGTTTTCCTGACAAGGCAGGCCAGCGGGCAGATGTATGTCACGATGGTCGAAAAGCCAAGCGGGAGGGCGGTCTTCCAAAAAAGGGAAACCCGGTTATACGGTCACCTCGATATGACCCTCGATGGCGTAATCTACACCCTGCGCGAAGAATACGACGGCAACTATGCCACGCTCAGGAGCATTCCCGCCGGGGGCAACGAATTCCAGAATTTGCTGCAAATTGACCTGCTGACCCCGGTTACATCGCTGGCGGTTTCGCCCCACAACGTATTGGCGATTGGGATGCAGGATGGCGCGGTCATCATTGTCTCTCTCGACAGCCTGACCTACGAGACCTTCCAGGCCCTGCAAACCGGGGTTACGCACCTGGCATTCAGCCCGGATAGCCGCTACCTGGCTGTGGCCGGGCGGGATGGAATCACCATCTTTGCCGTGCTGCCCTGATGAAGCGCGACCTGTATTTTTCATCTCCCCATCTCAACGCCGCCGGCGCGCTCGGTCTTGACCCGGCGCGTTACCTGCGCCAGGAACATCACCTGCCCTTGGGTGCGTTCGTCACCAATCCCCTCAGCCTGCGTCCGCGCAAACCGACCAGCCAGCCCTCGGTGATGGACTATCTGGGCGGATTCCTGCTCCATAGCGGACTGCCTAACCCCGGCCTGGATGCCGCCCTCAAGCGTTATGCCCGCAAGTGGCGCGACTCCCCTGTGCCTGTCATCCCGCACCTGATGGCCGACCGGCCCGAAGAGACCGCCCGCATGACCCGCCAGCTGGAGAACATCGAAAACATCATGGCCGTCGAGCTCGGCTTTGCCCCCGGCCTTTCGGATGACATTCTGTACTATGCCCTCGAAATGTCGCTCGGCGAATTGCCGCTTATCATCAGCTTGCCGCACGAACAGGTCTTAAGCCTCGGCCCGCGCCTGATACAGCAAGGTGCCGCCGCCATCAGCATTGCCGCCCCGCGCGGTGCGCTCTTCAAGGACGGCAAACTGACTGGTGGGCGCATGTACGGCCCGGCCCTGCTGCCGCGCAGCCTGGAAATCGTTCACGCTGCCGTGCGGTTGGGGATGCCTGTCATTGGCGCGGGCGGGGTTTATTCACTCGACGACGCCCAGGCCATGCTGCAAGTCGGCGCAATTGCCGTGCAATTTGACACAGTCTTGTGGATGCCGTTATCCTTATCGCTAAAATAAGCACTGTTTTAAGGTTGATTCAAAAAGCTCCAGGCACGATAAGTGCCCGGAGCTTTTTTTACAAACGGAAGTTCAGGGTTTAGTTCTGAATATCCAATTGGCCGAATGCTTCACCGGCGTCATCACAACCAATTAATCTGGCATCGTACAACCCGGCGGGGATGTTCCTGAGCGTGAATTGACCTTCAACGGAGATGGTTTGCCCTGCCAGTTGGTCAACGCCCCAATCTTCTTGTGAAGCGGGCGACAAGTACAATTCACAAATATCAACTGAACCTGTGTTGGTGAAAACATAGGCGGCAACGATATCATCCCCGGCTTCGGCAGATTCTTCACCGGTATCTTCCATATCAGATGCTTCAGCAGCTTCTGACTCGCCAGCGTCTGTTTCACTCATGTCGGTACCACAAGCAGCAAGACCCATCATCATTACAAGTCCAAGAACGAGCATAACAAACAACGACTTACGATTGAGTTTCATTTTTTTCCTTTTGAATAAGATTTTTACAAGCCCCGAATAATATCACACAATTGAGATAACTTTAGTCTGGTTTTTGTGGCTCTCTGATATTTGCTGTGAAGAAGGCCGCATTTTGGGGTATGGGCGCTTCGCGGCTTACAAGAAAAACCCGGAAATTTGATGTTCATGCCTGCGAAGCAGGCATGAACATCAAATTTCCGGCTCTCCTCGGCGGGTGGCATATGCCGCACCACACCAGTTGGACAGTCAGGGGGCTTACCACGGAGCTTCACAAAGAACCGTTTCTGTGGGTTTTGATTCTTTGCATATCTGGTATTAAAAGTCGGCACAATTTGCTGAAAGGCTTTGTAATTTCGCCCGCAAAAAGGCATGCTTGCACATTTTTGACGAGAAGTCCACTTCTAGCCAGCACCGTGTTAAAATTAAATCATGACAAACAAAATTCGAACTGTTTTCATGGGTTCGCCCGATTTCGCCGTCCCCACCTTGCGCGCCCTGGCCGCTGATGACGGTTATGATTTGCTGGGCGTCGTTACCCAGCCTGACCGTCCCGCAGGGCGCGGTAACAAACTAACCCCGCCTCCCGTCAAAGTCGCGGCGGACGAACTCGGAATCGCCATCATCCAGCCTGAAAAATTGCTCCAGCCCGAATCGCTGGAACAACTCCGCATCTGGAATCCTGACCTGATAGTCGTCGCCGCTTTCGG
>JAWOIR010000201.1:0-7582 GCA_046484545.1 Anaerolineales bacterium | reverse complement strand
CTTGACCTGCCCGGGGCGCATGATGCGAAAGACAATAATACTCAGGAAGAACAACAGCGCCGTGCCGCCGCCCATGGCCGAGAGAACAAACTGCACCGGAGCCGATTGGTTGAACCATAGGCCGCGCCCAGCCAGCACTGAGTAGGTCGCGCCCAGTGAAGCCTGGTGAAGCAGGGAAAGCGTCAGCCCTGCAATCGCCAACCCTGGGGCAATCTTGTGCGTCCAGTGAGAGATTGTGTGCAGCGGCCCAATAAGTTTGCGCAAAATCGGGAAACGGTCTAACAGAGGGTGCTTTGAAAAAGCGGGATGTTCCAACACAATCGGCAGTAATTCTGACGATAGCACGCTCAAGTAAAGCACCACGCACATGGTGATTTCCCATAAAAGCGAGTGCGGCTGCCACCAGACAATCGGATGCCAGAAGCGGAAGGGTCGGCCCAAGTCAAACAACAGTACCATCCCGGCGGTGGAATAGCCCAGGAAACCGAGCAGGATGGCAAGTTTACCAACCGCCTCGAACCGTTTAAGCTTCAGGAGATGCACAATCACGCCAAATACGAAGGCGCTGCCGCCCAGGCCAATCGCGGAAAGGTCAATCGCAATCCACAAAGCCCAAGGAACCTGATTCGAAAGCCCGGTAACAGACAAGCCCTGGGTCAGGACAATGTAAGCGCCGACCAGTCCAAATACGAGACCGGCCACAAGCAGGGCAATCCAATACGGGAAAATATCAATTAAATATTTCCCGATGCGGATTTTGGGGTAATGAACGATGGCTTGCATGGCTCAGTCCTTTGTGAATGGCGGCTTGTAGGCCGAATCGGGCGGGATGTAGTACACGCGCGGCTCAGTGCTGAGTTCTTCGCGCAAGCGCAGGGTGACGCGGGCTTCTTCGCGGGCTTTGGAAATTGGGCTTTCAGGGTCTCGCAAATCGCCAAAGACACGCGCCCCGGTCGGACAGGCGACCACACAGGCCGGGGTAGCCTGCGGATGCACCCCTGGCGTTTGGTTTCGCGCCAGGCCGTCATCAATGCGGTGGGAACAGAAATGGCATTTCTCGACCACGCCACGCTCACGATTTGGGACTTCCTGTACACCAAAGGTGGGATTGAATTCGCTCTTTTCAATCGGCTCACGCCAGTTGAAGACACGCGCTTCATACGGGCAGGCTACCTGGCAATAACGGCAGCCAATGCAGCGTTTGTAATCCATCTCGACGATGCCGTCTGAGCGGTAATAGGTTGCTTCCACCGGGCAAACATGCACACAAGGCGCTTCGGCGCACTGCATACACGGACGAGAGAGGAAAAATTCGGTCCCGTTTTGGGTGGTCTCTGTGGTGACAACGTTGTAGCGCATCTCGTCTGACAAGTTGTTGACAGCCTGGCAGGCATAGGTGCAGTAATCACAACCGATGCACAGGTTGATGTCAATTAACATGCCCCACTCCGGGCCGTCCGAGTCAATATCGGCGGCTTCGAGGGAACTGGCCAGGGTTTGAATACTGATAAATTGGGTCAACCCCATTGTGGCCGCCAGCCCACCGGCGATTTTCAAAAAATCGCGCCGTGAGACGTCCTTGTTGCTGGTATTTTCATCGCTGTTTTGCATGATTAACTCCAGGCGTGATAACGACTGACTAGACTTGCTCTTCATTCTCTTGCGCGTGAGTGTCTTCTTCCTCTTCATCTTTGGACTTGCCGTTACTGGCATCGACATCCAACTCACGTTCAATCAAGACCCAGACGCCGCCGCCGCCAATGGCAATACCAATCACAAAGAATATCCAGGTCGGCAGATTGATGCCGCCGCGGTCTCGGGTGGCAGAAGGTTCAACTACACGCGGCCTGATATCCGAAGCCACCGGGGTAATCGAAACGCCGCGAATCAGGCTATCGGCTTCATGGATGTTCGAATGGCAGGCCTGGCAGGTTGAGATTTCCGAAACAAAAGTATGCCCAAAGTCCGGACCCATGTGGCAATCGTAGCAGTTCAAGCCAGCCGCGCCATGGGTCGAGCCATGCGTGAGTTCCAACTGGGCGCGATGGCAGTTTTCGCAAGTGCTATGGTTATCGCCTGTCAATTTCTGCTGCTGCGAGTGCGGTTCATGACAGGTAATACAACCCATGCCATAATCACCATGCCGACTGGCTTGCCATTCCACCAAGATATCAGAATGGCAGACGTCGCAAGTCTCTTCCTCAGACAGGTTCAGGTAAGGAACCTGTGGATGCGCGCCCTCGCCCTGCCCCAGTTTGTGACAGGAAAAACAATTGGTGGCTTCTGTGCCGTGCCTGCTTTCCAACCAGGGTATATAAACAGCCTGGTGGCAACTCTGGCAGGCATCCGCCGGACTGCCCTGCGGCGGCTCGGCGGCCTGGGCCTGGCCTGCAGGAGCCGCGATGAGCGTAGCCAGAAAAGCCAGGGCAAAAATCGCTGCCAGAACTTTAATCCAATTCGATGGTTTCATAACACATTCTCCTGATGCTCTTACACGATGTGATTGGGAACAAAAAAACAAACAAATATAGTTCCTAATATCGCAATCTTAATATAAGAATAAGATTAATGAAAGTGCAACCTGTCATTATCTAAATAGGCCAAATGTCACCCAAGTTATCAGCCCGGCTTATAACTTCTTATTACCAACTCATATTTACATACTACGGCTCTTTAGGAAATCCCGTGATAAGTTCCCGCATTTTGGGATATGGGCGCGTACGCGCCCATATCCCAAAATGCGGGCTTCTTTACGGCAAATATCAGAGAACCCATACTATTCTTCCGGCGCTCCGATTTCAATCCATTGCCTGATAAATTCAAGTTCCCTGGCAGTGAAGTTGGCAAAGTGCGATTTAATTTGCCATTCAATCAGCCTGCTGTTCTCAGGGTCTCCGGCGATAACCACCACGCCATTGTCTCCGCCTCTCATCAGGGCCTCAAAGGTGGTCACATCCAACCCGGCAGAGGCCGCCTGTCCATGACACATGGCACACCTGGAAACAAAAAGTTCTTGAATGTTGGCAGTATAGGATGGCGCCCCTGTAACCGGGTCTGGCGGTTCTTCGGTAGGCTGGGCTTGCATCTGCTCCTGCAAAATTTTACGCAAATTTGGCGCATCAAACCCGGCATAGGTATACACGTTGCCATGACAGGCCGTGTTCGAGCAAAAAGATATGTTACTGGTTCCGCCCGGGTCTTCCATGCTGTGACAGGTGGCACAGGTGTCATTGAAGACCTCGTTGTGCATACTAATCCAGTTCGCATCGCTATGCGATTCCGGCTCAGGCCCACGACTGATTTCAATCAAGGCAAGGAAATCTCGCGGAGTGGCAACGGTTGGGATGGAATGACAGACATTGCACCCAATTCGGATGGCCTGCTGTTCAGCATTTAGATGTTTTCCATCGTGACAGCGAAAACAGCCCGGGTCTTCCATGTGGCCGATATTATTGGGGTATGTCTCCCAGTTAATCTTGTGTTCAATAAACACGGTTTCAGTATAGATTTTTTGAATCTGGGAAATAGCATCATCGACCAAATTCGTATTATTCGAGTAAAACTCACTGTAATACGCTTTGTAATAATTTTCTAAGCCCCTGATAGCAATGAGACCGATTTCCTGGCTTTCATAAGGCTTACTGAGCACTTCTATGCCCTTGGCGTGAATTTCAGGAATTGCGGGGTCTATCAACCCGCGAGCCATATAAGTATCCATCGACTCTTTCGGACTTTTGAAATTAT
The DNA here is from genome assembly GCA_046484545.1 of Anaerolineales bacterium. GTDB lineage: Bacteria > Chloroflexota > Anaerolineae > Anaerolineales > Villigracilaceae > UBA8950. The sequence continues at coordinate 3,838 of JAWOIR010000201.1, read as the reverse complement.
GCGAAGCACGGTTATGACAACTGACGCAATCCATCTCTTGCAGTTGAACCTGGGCAATTGTCGTCATATCAAAATCTGATTCAACATCAACATATTCGGTGATTGTCCCATCGTCATTGTGTACCCTGACGTACGGAATGATTTGTTCCAGCGGGTCGACCGCATAATATTCAACTTTGTTGGTAATATGCCAGTGAATTCCCTCGCCCTGATTTTCCTGCTTAAGGCCGCCCCTGGTTTTCATAATCAGGTAAATATCATACGGCGTGTTATCAATATCCGATTCAAAACGGGTGATGGTTCTAAGCGAATCCCCCAGAAAAGACTCCGGCCTGTGGCATCGTTCGCAGGTATCACGCACCGGCTGCAATGCCGAGGCCCGAATAGGATATTCGTACAAATTAAAAGTGAGCATAAAGAGTTCTTTGGTCCCCTCTTTGGTTTTACGAACAAATTGGTCGGGTATCGAAACTCGCCCAATATGGCACTCTTCACAAGTCACATTCACATGCGGGGATGCCAGGTATGTCACGCTTTGTGGCGGCATGGTATGGCAGGCTGTTCCGCAAAACTCAGGAGAATTGGAATATTCCCAGGCATGAACACCACCTCCCAACAACCCCAGTGAAATTAAACCTATCACCAGCAGGGAGGGTATCCACATCCAACGCGAAGAACCCGGCTCAGGAATGAAAAATTTTCTAACGCGCTCTTTGAAAGACATAACCACCTCCCATGGCAAATATTTGGCGTAGGTCCACAAAAAGCAATGACCAAGAGGGGCTACTATTAAGCAGCCCCTCTTGTCATGCAAACCTTACATGAACCTTACTTCAACGATTCGATGGAGAACTCAAGTAAGGACTTGGTGTAACCAGGATTGTGGACGCCATAACTGCCGTCGTACTTCACAACCTTGTAGTTCCAGAACGCCGAGGCGACTGCTTCAGAGTAGACACCGGGGATAGCCATTTCAGTCTCAGCATTCAATGCACCAGCCGCTACCAACAAACCTTTCAACTCTTCGAGCTGAGCCTTGACTTCGGTCTGCACACCGCCAACGTCAAAGTTCTGCGCGCCAGAATGGCAGGCTTCACAACGTGCAACATTGGGCAGGTAAGTATGGTTGCTATCCGCACCCATGTGGCAAGCCACGCAGGTGTCCTGAATAGTATAATGGCCGGTAGCGCGGTCTTCCACACCTGCGCCAGCCTCACCGAGCAGCATCTGAGCTTCAATGCCATAGTGAGGGCCAAAGCGGGGCGAAGTAATCTCGAAGTTTCCATCAGTGGCAACCGGCACAGCAGCACGGCTCTGGTGACACGCGGCACACAGGTTGCCCGCGCCGCCATCAAATGTGCCCGCAGTGAAATCCATCTTTGCAGGCTGTCCGCCACCAACCAGGGCCCAGTCAGCAGCCGTATAGGTGACATGAATTTCATGGCAAGTGCGGCAATTGAACGGCGAAACATTGGCAACGTTGGCGATGGACTCGTGATTCTGGCCTACACCAGCGTTGATGCGCGCCTTGGCGCCTTCATGACCATGACAACCAGCGCAAGTGGCAACTTGGCCACGAATATAAGACTCTCCCGAACCATGCACAGAGTTCTCTTCAAACTGCGCAACTGCAGACACAATGACAGTTGTGTCGTTGTGACATTCGGTACAGGTCATGGCCGTGCCATCAGCACCAGCAGGGCCGGCAGGGCCAGCCGGGCCAGTAGGGCCGGCAGGGCCGGCAGGGCCAGCCGGGCCGGCAGGACCTTCAGTGCCGGCACAGGCAACCATCAAAAGGGCGGCCAGTACCAGCGTTCCAAACAAAACAAGTGATTTTTTAGTTGACATATTAGCATTCTCCTTATGCCGTGTGATGATGAAATTGGTGAGTCTAAATATGCTTCTCGATAGGCGACTCCTTGAATCAGATTTTTTTTTGGTCAGAATTGCATAAGTAATTATAACCTTAATTTATGATTAATTGCTCTATCAATTGACTTAAATTATTAGTGACAAATGTAATAAGACAGCAGTAATCCAGATTACACTTGCTTTCGCTGGCAAATGGCGGGCTGTTTAAAACCACAGCCCGATTCGCAAACGAAATATGCTATATTTGGGCTTATTTCACTCTAACCAGCGAGCGACTATGTCCCCATCCCCCCTGCAAGACCTGCGCCGGGCTTTGCCCGGCATCCTTATCAGCCTGGTTGTCATCGCCATCCTGGCCTACGTCGTCGATTGGACGCAAGTGCTGGATGCTTTTCGCCAGATAGACCTGCGCTTCCTCTTCCTGCACGGACTGCTCTACATGGCATCCATCGTCGCCCGTGCCATGGCCGCCCGCATCCTGCTCGAAAACCGGGTCACCCTACGCGATTCATTCCTGATTATGATGCAGGGCTACCTGCTCAACAACGTCCTGCCTTTTCGGATGGGAGAACTCGGACGCGCCTACCTGCTCGGACGCAAAACCAACACCGGAACATTTTTCACCCTGCCGGCCATTATGATAGAACGCGCCTACGACCTGGCCTTTGCCGCCCTGATTGTCATTGGGACACTGCCCTTCGTCTTTAGCGAGGTCGAATGGGCGCGCCCGACGGCGCTGACCACCCTCAGCCTGGTCGCCGTTGGTCTGTTCTCGCTCCACCTGGTAGCCCGATTCCGCGTCCCGCTGGGAGCATGGACGCACCAAAACGCCGGACGCATCAAACTCGTCGAACGCTACATCCTGCCGCGCATCGACTCCTTCCTGAACGGTCTGGCCGTCCTCACCAGCCTGAAGAGTTTCAGTACCAGCCTGGCCTGGATGGCGCTGGCCTGGCTGCTGGCAATGGCAAACCAATACGCCCTGCTGCTCGGTTTCCTGCCCGATGCGGAATTGCTCTTCTCCTCGTTTGCGCTCGGCATTTCCTCCTTCGGCGGCGCGATTCCCTCCGCGCCCTCGGCCCTGGGGGTCTATCACGGGGCGGTGGTGGTCGCCCTGGGGGTGGTCGGGGTTGCCTCCGGGGTTGCGCTGGCCTTCGCCGCCACGCACCACGCCATGCACTTCATTTACTCCGGACTGATTGGCCTGTACGCTTTCTCCCGTGAAGGCGAGAGCCTGATGGGAATCTACGAAAAATTGACAAACAGGAAAAACAAAGAGGAGAATAACGATGCCCCGTAATTTTCTCGTCACCGGCGGCGCCGGGTTTATCGGTTCAAACTATGTCCAGCGCCTGCTCGAACGCGGCGAAAAAGTCACCATTTACGACAACCTCAGCCGCGCCGGTGCACCGCGCAACCTGAAATGGCTCGAAGAAACCTTCGGCAAAAACGCCTTCGAACTCGTCACCGGCGACATACGCGATGCTGCCCTGCTGACCGCCACCGCCCGCCAGGCCGATGTCATCGCCCACCTGGCCGGACAGGTGGCTGTGACCACATCGGTCGTGCACCCGCGTGAAGATTTCGAGATTAATGCCCTCGGTACTTTTAACGTTTTAGAAGCTGCCCGCCTGGGCGAACGCAATCCGATTGTCTTCTACGCCTCAACCAACAAAGTCTACGGCGGCATGGAAGATGTCGAGGTCGTCGAAAGCGATACCCGCTGGGCATACAAAGACCTGCCCTTTGGCTGCCCCGAAAGCCAGCCGCTCGACTTCCACTCTCCCTATGGATGTTCCAAAGGCGCAGGCGACCAGTACGTCCGCGATTATGGGCGAATCTACGGCCTGCGCACCATCGTCTTACGCCAGAGTTGCATCTACGGTCCGCGCCAGTTCGGAGTCGAAGACCAGGGCTGGGTGGCCTGGTTCCTGATAGCCGCAGTCACAGGCCGACCGATGTCCAT
>JAWOIR010000428.1:0-11728 GCA_046484545.1 Anaerolineales bacterium | reverse complement strand
TCTTCGCTGATTGGCCAAACCCTGGCCGAATCTCGCCTGGGTGCGGCTTATGGATTGGCCGTGCTATGGATTGCGCGCAGCGACCAGGACTGGCACCTGCCCAATCCATCCATGCGCTTACAGGCTGGCGATTCGCTGGTCGTCGGCGGCCGGCCGTTGGATATTGAAGTCATCAAGGGCTTGCAGATGCTGAAGGTCGAGCGCCATGTGGATGTTGATTTGCAGGATTTGACCAGCGGCCCGGTGCAGGTGGTTGAGGTCATGCTCTCCCCGCAAACCACCCTGGCCGGCAAGAGCCTGCGTGAGATTCGCTTCCGCGAAAAATTTGGCGTATCGGTACTGGCTATCTGGCGCGGCGACCGCGCTTATCGCAGCCGGTTGGGCGATTTTCCCCTGCAATATGGCGACGCCTTGCTGTGTTACGGTGAGCAGGAGCGGTTAAAAAACCTGGCGAGCGAGCGCGATTTTGTCGTCCTTAAAATGGACATGCAGGAAACGCCGCGTGTCAACAAGGCTCCGCTGGCCGGGCTGATTATGCTCTCGGTAATTTTGGCGGCGATATTGTTTGGCTTGCCCATCTCACTGGCGGCCCTGGCCGGCTGCGTCCTGATGGTCTTGAGTCGCGCGCTGACGATGGACGAGGCCTATCAGGCCATCGAGTGGCGCTCCATCTTCGTCATGGCTGCCATGCTGCCGATGGGGGTTGCCATGCAGCAGAGCGGGGCGGCCTCCTGGCTCGGCAACCTGGTTGTGCAGGCCCTGGGGCAATATGGCCCCTCCATCATTCTGGTGGGACTGATGTTATTCACTACGATAATCAATCAGTTTATGCCGAGCGCGGCGACTGCCGTAATTATGACCCCAATTGCGCTCAACACCGCCGCCAACCTGGGTATTGCCCCGCAGGCCTATGTGCTGAGCATGGCTTACATTATGGCGGCTTCTTTCCTCAGCCCGGTGGCGCACCCGGCCAACCTGATGGTCATGAGTCCCGGCGGTTATCGTTTTAGCGATTACATCAAGCACGGCCTGCCGCTTGTGCTGATTGTGATTTTTACCAGTGTTCTGATTTTGCCGCTCTTATTCCCGTATTAAATAAAAGTGGTTTGGTTCTCTGATATTTGCCGTGAAGATGGCTGTGTTTTGGGGTCTTACTATGGGAATTTGCAAAGGGCCAGCAGTTTGTTTATCTTTTTTATTAACTCTCTGTAAACCTTGATTTTTTTTCTAACGTGGTAAGATTATCGCGCTATTTTCAAGGAAGGAAAATATTAACCATGAAATTTCAATCAAAAATTCCAAACCACTTTGATGTGCCGCGCCGCATCGGTCGCCTGAGCGAGATGGCATACAACCTGTGGTGGGTCTGGAACCCCGTTGCCCAGCGATTGTTCAATCGCATCGATAACGCGCTCTGGGAGCGCGTCAATCACAACCCAATCCTGTTTTTACGCCAGGTTGAGCGACGTGTGCTAAATGCCGCCGTGCAGGATTCTAATTATTTGGAACTGTATGACCGTGTTTTCAAAGACTTTGATTCCTATCTCAACCGCGAAGACACCTGGTATGCCACCACCCAGGCCAAGCATAGCCAGGATACCATTGCCTACTTCTCGATGGAATTTGGCTTGCATGAAACCTTGCCCATCTATTCCGGCGGCCTGGGCGTGCTGGCTGGCGACCACCTGAAAGAAGCCTCTGACCTCGGCCTGCCGCTGGTTGGTGTTGGTTTGCTCTATACCGAAGGCTATTTTTCCCAACACATCAGTGAAGACGGCTGGCAGGATGCCATAAACAATCCGTTGGATTTCAATGCCCTGCCGCTCCTGCCTGTCTTGAAGGATGACGGAACGCCCCTGACCTTTGGCGTGGATTTTCCAGATGGCCTGGCGACCGGTCAAATCTGGGAGGTGCGTATCGGGCGGACTCCCCTCTACCTGCTCGACACCAACATCGACTCAAACCCGCCGATGGCGCGACAACTGACCACCCGCCTGTATTGGTCCGACATCAACCTGCGCATCATGCAGGAAATCCTGCTTGGCATTGGCGGTGTGCGCGCCCTGCGCAGTCTCGGTTTCGACCCTTCGGTTTGGCATATGAACGAAGGCCACGCTGCCTTCCTGACGCTGGAACGCGCCCGCGAACACGTTGCCCAGGGACAGCCTTTCGCCGAAGCCCTGGCCGAAACCCGCAAAAACAACGTTTTTACCACCCACACCCCGGTCCCGGCGGGCAACGACGAATTCCCGCTCTGGTTGGTTGATAAATACCTGTCGTCTTTCTGGCCTGAACTCGGTCTCGACCGCGAACAGTTCGTCGACCTGGCCCGCAACCAGCAGAGTTGGGGTGAGACTTTTAGCGTCGGCGTGCTGGCTCTGCGTCACTCCGCAATGCACAACGGGGTGTCGGAACTTCACGGCCACGTTGCCCGTCGCATGTGGAACTTCTTGTGGTCTGATCGTGATGCAGAAGATGTCCCGATTAGTTACATCACCAACGGCGTCCACACCGGCACATGGATGGCACGCCGTATCCGCGTGCTGTATGACAAGTATTTCGGCGCCGACTGGTACGACCACCTTGACGACCTGGAATTATGGGAAAAGATGGACGCCATTCCTTACCAGGAATTGTGGGCAATTCGCAATCATCTCAAGCGCAAACTGACCTTCTACATGCAGGAGCGCGCCCGTCAGCGTTGGATTAAGGGCGGCATTCATCCGGTTCAGGTGCTTGCCGGTGGGGCCATGCTTGACCCCTACGTCCTGACGATTGGTTTTGCGCGCCGCTTCGCCACCTATAAGCGTGCGGGCCTGGCTCTCAGCCAGTTCGACCGCCTGCTGGAGATGGTCAACCGTCCCAACCAACCCTTGCAAATCATCTTTTCAGGCAAGGCCCATCCTGCCGATGAACCCGGCAAGGCGCTCATTCAGGAAGTCTATCGCAAGGTCAAGCTGGCCGAAAATGGCGGACGCATCGTCTTTCTCGAGGATTACGACATGAACCTGGCGCGTTATCTTGTTCAGGGTGTCGATGTGTGGATGAATACACCGCGCCGCCCGAATGAAGCCAGCGGCACATCCGGGATGAAATCGGCCATCAATGGCGGCATTAACTTCTCGGTACTGGATGGCTGGTGGCGTGAAGCCTATAATGGCGACAACGGCTGGGCGATTGGCAAAGATGCCGATTTGGGAGAAGACATCCAGGACGAGGCCGATGCCGAAAGTCTGTACGCGACTCTCGAAAACGAGGTTATCCCGCTGTACTATGAAAATCGGGATGCAAATGACGTGCCGGTTAAATGGGTCAAGCGTTCGATGGAATCCATGCGCACTATCACGCCCCAATTCAGCACCCGCCGCATGGTGACAGAGTACACCGAGAGACTCTACATTCCATGTATGCCGGATAAAAAGACGAAAAGCAAGAAGTAGTGCCAATCCGGGGCGCAGGCAAACTGCGCCCCGTTGATTTAACCCGTGGAGTGAAATGTTTGAATTTGTTCTATCCCCTGCTGCCTGGCTGACAGCCTTGATTATCTTCAGCCTGCGTGGAATTGATGTTGGCCTGGATACATTACGCCTGTTGTTTGTGGTGCGCGGGCGTAAGGCTGTTGCCTGGGTGTTGGGTTTTTTCCAGGCGATGGTATTTGTGGTTGCAATTACCTCGGTCTTGAGCAATTTGGATAACCCGCTCAATATTATCGGCTATGCCGCCGGTTTTGCGACTGGCAATGTGGTCGGCATGATTATCGAGGAGAAATTGGCCGTAGGGCACATTCACCTGGAAGTGGTCAGTTCGGGTTTTGGCGGGGCGCTTTCGCAGTGTCTGCGTGAAGCCGGCTTTGGCGTGACCGAGATTCCCGCGCGCGGTAAGGATGGTATGGTCAGCATCCTGAGCGTCTCTGTCAACCGGCGGGATGTTGCTGAAGTTCAGAAAATCATTACCGAAAAAGACCCGCGCGCTTTCATCACGTCTGAAGATATGCGCCCCCTGCGGCGCGGCTTTTGGGGAGGTTGATGATGCAGTTTGATGTTTTCTTGTCACCAGAAGCCTGGCTGGGCGCTCTGTTTATTTTTTTGCTGCGTCTGGTTGATATGAGCCTGGATACCCTGCGCATGTTGTTTGTGGTGCGTGGGCGCAAGGTCATTTCCTGGTTTGCCGGTTTTTTGAAGTCGTTCGTGTTTGTGGTGGCGATTACTTCGGTCTTGAACAATATTGATAACCCGCTGACCATCATCGGTTATTCTGCCGGGTTTGCCACTGGCAATGTGGTTGGCATGTATATCGAAGCCAGGCTGGCTTTGGGGCATACCCACCTCAAGGTTATTAGTTCGCGCTGGGGGGCTGCTCTTTCACAAACTTTGCGTGATGCCGGTTATGGTGTCACTGAAATTCCTGCGCGCGGCAAGGACGGTATGGTTAGTGTGTTAAGTGTCTCGGTTTTACGAAAAGACGTGGCCGAGGTGCAGAATCTCATCAACGAGACCGACCCCGACGCTTTTATCACTTCTGAAGACGTGCGCCCCCTGCGGCGTGGATATTGGCGGGCTTGAGAAAAATATGTTTTACAAAGAATCTCTTGAAATCAGCGTTCAGGAATTGGCCGAGAAACTCAAGGGGCAAGATGTCTTTTACTTGCTGGATGTGCGTGAGACCTGGGAACTCGACCTTGCCAGCCTTGACAACCCGCGCCTGGTGGCCGTGCCGATGAGCCAGATGGCGCACGCTCGCGAGGACGCTTTCCCGCTGGAATTGCGCGACCACGAGGCCGAGATTGTTGTAATGTGTCATCACGGCGTGCGCTCACTGCAAGTCACTCAATGGATGCGCTCCCTGGGCTGGAATCATGTTCTCAGCCTGGCGGGTGGTATCGAGGCGTATGCAAATCAAATTGACCCATCAGTGGGGCTTTATTAAAAAAACATGTCCCGAAGGTTTTTCCGGCTTTGTGCTGGCTGGAAACAAATCTTCGGGACGTGTTTTAGTTTTTTTCTGACTCTTTGGAAATTCCCGTGATAAATCGCCCCAAAATGCGGTCTTCTTTATGGCAAATATCAGAGAACCTTTTTCTGGGGAAATCAGACCTGGCGGCCAGCCTTTCCAAGTTTGCGCAGGTCGCGATAATTCCAGCGTACCTGCCAGACCCGAATCGCGGCTTCAAGTTGAATCTTGAGTGACATCTTGGATTTTCCCCAGCGCCGGTCGGCAAAGTAAATCGGTACCTGCGCAAATTGATAGCCCAGGCAGTAGGCCATATAAGCCATTTCGACCAGAAAAATGTACCCGCTTGATTTAAGCCGGTTTAGCGGCATTCCGCGCAGGGCTTCGGCGCGCCACAGGCGGTAGCCGGTGGTCACATCTCGCAATTTGAATCCAAGAATAGTGCGGGCGTAGAAGTTACCGAACGCTGAGAGCGACTTGCGCCACAGCGGCCAATGCCTGTCCACGCTGCCGCCGGTGACGTAACGCGACCCCAGGGCGACATCTGCCCCGGCCTGAAGAGCGTCGGTCATTTCGACCAGGCGGGCCGGCTCATGCGAGAAATCGGAGTCCATCTGAGCAATCGCTTCGGCACCTGAGGCCAGGGCGTGTTTAATACCCTCCAGGTAGGCGGTGCGCAGTCCCAGTTTCCCGGCGCGGTGAATGACGGTGATTTTCTCGGGGTGGCTGGCGGCCAATTCGTCGGCGATGCGCCCGGTTCCGTCGGGGCTGTTGTCGTCCACAACCAGCAGGTGCAGGTCGAGCGGAAGCCCAAGCAAAGCGGAGAACATGCCGGGCAGGTTCTCCGCTTCGTTATAGGTTGGCAGGATAACAGTGGTTCGCAAAATGACCTATTTACAGTTGACAAGCAGGGATTGCTTGAGCGTTTCAACTTTGTCTAACTTGTTTTCAGAAAGTTCGAGCAGGCCGATGCGCACTGCCAACCGATTTTGGCGTGATACGACCTGGTCGCGGTCTTTGATGGGGTAGAAATAATCCAGAGACTGTTCCAGGCGGGTGCGCATTCGTTCCTCGATGGCTGTGAGCGAACCGGATTCGAGAACCAGCACGAAATCGGTTGCCGAGAGATGACCGAGGAAGCCGTCCTCGCTGCCCGTTTCGCGCATGGCATTCTGGAGCATCAGGCTGACGGCCCGCATGACATCGTCTGAAGCAACAAAGCCATAGTGGTCGCGGAAGGTGTCCAGGTTGTCGAGTGCAACCGCCACCAGGCCAACGTTTTTGGCCGCAAGGCATTGCGAAAGTTTTTCATCCACCAGTTCGCCTTCAGGCAGGCCCGTGACCGGGTTGGTCAGGGTATCTTGTTGGGTGCGGCGCAGGGAATTGCGCACGCGCAGGCGCAACTCTTGCACATCGAAAGGCTTGGTAATGTAATCGTCCGCGCCTAACTCGAGACCTTGCAAGCGGTCTGAGCGGTCCCGTTTTTCGGTCAGGAAGATAATCGGGATGGCGTTGGTCTTTCGGTCGGCGCGCAGGCGTCGGGCGACTTCGTAACCGTCAATATCTGGCAGGCGGATATCGAGGATAATCAGGTCGGGGCGGGCCGTCACAGCGGCGCGGATACCGTCTTCTCCCCAGTTCACGGTAAATACATCGTAGCCCTGAACGCGGAAATAGGCGTTCAGCATATCTGCTACATCCAGGTCGTCTTCAACTATCAGGATTTTGGATTTTTGTTCTGACACAGCGGCCTCACAAAAGGCTAATGTTGGAAAAAAGGCTTATAGTAAAAATGGCTCAAGGATGGGCCATTTTTTATCGTCATACTTGCTATTAAATTCAATCAGGCAATAGGTTCTTTTTGGATAATGAATTCGCAGACATCATCGCCGAGCGCGACGCATTTTGATTCGTTGACGCGGAATTCGTTGCCGCCCGAGACCCATTTTAGGCCTTCCTGCAACAAACCTACCGCTACAAAGCAAACCGGTTTATCTACACCGGTGCGGCCCTGGCAAACCGGACATTTGTGGATGGTGTATACAAATTCATTTTCGCGTTCTTCAACCGTGCTGTGCTGGTCAGAAACCTGGCTGAAGATTTTTGCCATTGCCGGAATTCCGATGCGCATTTTGGCTTGCAAAGGCAACACCTTGAAGGCCAGGTCGCCAGCCCCAGCCAACGCGCCAAAGTTGCGCAGGGCGTCTGCAAAAGTAGCCCGACCAGCGCGCAAGGCCAGGCCGCGCCCTCCGCGTGGGCCATACATTTCTTCCAGGGCAATGTTGATGGAGGAAAGGTCTGCAAAATCAAATTGTTTTTCGAGATTGTCAGCGGGATAATTATCAACATACTCATTCAGGCCAGCCAGGTTGAGAATGGCGTTCAGGCCATTCTTGCCCATGACTTCCTCGAGAGCCTTGATGGTAATAAGGCCGAACTTGTTGGGATAATATAGTCCTGACTTTTGAATCTGGCTCATAACAGTCTCCACTCTTAGATTAGTTTTTCCAGGTCTTCAGTAGCCCGGCGCATATCCAGGAAAATCAGGCCCAACCTGGCCTGCTCTCTGGCAAGGGCTGTCAGAACAGCCTCTTCGCCTACTGACACCAGAATAACAAAACCTTTTTCGCCTTTGATATAGACCTGTTCGAGCGAACCTCGCCCTAACTCGGTTGCAATTCGTTCACCGAGCGAAAGCATTGCGGCAGACATTGCCGAGACGCGGTCTTCTTCGACACCTTGTGGGAGAGCGGAGGCGATGATAAGGCCATCCACACTGACGATTGCCGAGGCTTCGATGTCCGGGGAAGATGCCTGCAATTGTCGCAGCCTATCTACCATGAGTTGAGTACGTGACTTTGACAAGACAACCCTCCTAACAAGAGTATTTTGAGGTATTGTGAATGATTTCTACTTTAGCACAGGCAGTATGGTGTGTCAAGTTGCAACGACTTTTTAATTATAGCATGATACTTGCAAAGAGTTTACAGTTTACCGAAAAAGGCATGTATAATGTGGAAGTTCCGGCTCTTTAGGAATTCTCGTGTAAATTTCCGGCTCTCCTCGGCAGGTGGCATGTGCCGCACACCCCAAAATCCGGCCTTCTTCACGGTAAATATTAGAGAATCGAAGTTCCAAATAACGGTAAAAAACTATGAAAAAGAGACTATTTCCCCTAATTTTGTTTGCCCTTGTTGTTTCCCTGTTGCCGGCTTTCCCGGCAACAGCCCAAACTGCGCTCGCGTTTGATGACGATGTGCTTTGCCCGCCGGATGTTTATTTCTCAGACCCCGGCAATTGTCTGCCGCTTGGCCCATCTCAGACCCTGACCGAGCGCGCTCGCGACGGATTCCCGCACTCGCCCAGGCCGTTCCTGGCGATGTCGCGTGATGAAAGCCTTTCCAGGGTTCCTTATCAATACTATCGGATTACAGAGTACACCACCAATACTTATGCCACCCTGGAAGACGCCCAGAACAAAACCAATCCTTTGCGCCAAATTGGGCCGGGTGAAGCGCTGTTTGTGACTTACCTCAGGATGGAGCGCACAAATCGGGGCGTTTATTTCCTGCTGTCTTCGGGCGAGTGGATGCCGGGAGATGGTGAGCGCCATACCCCGCCAGCTGTGTTCCGTGGCCTTGAGTTCGTTCAGCCTCCACAGTCACCCTTTGGCTGGGCTATTTTTGAGCTGGATGTTCGTGCCGAACCTGGTTATCGCGCCGATATAGCCGTTGTGCGTAACTTGCGCAAACATGAGTTGGTTCACATATACGGCTCGACAACTGTGCTGAACGAGGAATGGCTCTCAATTGGGCCGGGTGAATGGGTTCCTGCCCAGCGGGTGGCTGTCGTCTATCCCAAAACCACCCCGCCGGATGGGGTCACCAACGGGCGTTGGATTGACATTGACAATGCCGAGCAAGTCCTGGCGGTTTACGAAAACAACCAAATGGTGTTTGCCGCAATGGCGGCCACTGGGTTTGACCCGTTCTGGACCAGAACCGGACTTTTCCAGGTGTACAAAATGCTCGAAGCCGGGCCGATGCAGGGCTCTTTCGAAATTGACCGGTCGGATTTTTATTTCCTCGACCAGGTCCCTTATACGCTTTACTACGACAAAGCCCGCGCCATTCACGGCGTCTACTGGCGCGCCTCGCTTGGATTTGAACAATCCAAGGGATGTGTCAATCTGTCAATTGGCGATGCCGCCTGGGTCTATTTCTGGGCCAATGAGGGCGATTGGGTTTACGTCCACGACCGCAGCGGGAACACGCCCACTGACCCGGCCTTGTTCGGGGATGGCGGCGCGTAGCCGGGACTTCAGGCTTCCTGCGTTACCAAATCCTTCATCTGTTCGACATACGCCAGGCTTTGATGCCGGAAATAGGTGTTGTATAACTCGGCATAATGCCCGGCCTGGGCCAGCAGGGCTTCGTGATTGCCCTGTTCTATAATTGCGCCTTCTTTCATCACCACAATCCGGTCGGCGGCCTTGACGGTTGATAGGCGGTGGGCAATCAGGATACTGGTCGAATTTTCGAGGATGAGATTGAGCGCCTGCTGGATTTGCCACTCGGTAAACGGGTCGATGCTGGCTGTGGCTTCGTCCAGGATGAAGATGGCCGGTTTTTGTACCAGGACGCGCATCAGCGCGACCAGTTGACGCTGGCCCATGCTTAATCGTCCGCCGCGCTCCCCGACTTGTGTATCCAGGCCATCGGGCAGGGTCTCCAGCCATTCGCCCTCGCCGATGCGCCTCGCCATTTCTAAGATTTCGTCGCGCCCGGTGCATTCCGGGCAGGCGTAGCGGATGTTTTCTTCGACCGTTCCGGAAAACAGGAAGGGAACCTGCGAGACGATGCCCAGTTGGCGGCGATACTGCTGCAAGTCAAACATCCGAATGTCATGGCTGTCAATCAGCAGCCCGCCGCCCTGAAATTCGTAGAAGCGGGCAATCAGTTTGGCAATGGATGATTTTCCCGCCCCGGTATGCCCGACCAATGCCAGGCTCTCACCGGTTTGGATATGCAGGTTGAAATCGGTCAGGATGGGTTCATTTTCGGTGTAACGGAAATCGAAATTCTCGAAGCGGATATCGCCCTTGAGCGGTGGCACGTTTTGTTTATCCACCTGTTTCACATTTGGCTCCGCGTCAATGAGCGCAAAGGCGCGTTCTGCTGCTGAAAGGCCGGACTGAATCTGCGCCCAAAACGAGGTCAGGTTGAGCAAGGGGAACATGAAGTAATCGAGCGAGTTGATGAACAAAAACCACGCGCCGACGGTCACAATGCCTGCTGCCGCGCTTAACCCGCCCGCATAGACCAGGATGCCGACAAAAATACCGCTGGTGGCGTTAAGGACAGGAAAAACCAGGGCGAGCACAAACCCGCGCCGCACGTTGACGCGATAGGCCTGCTTGTTGGCGACATCAAATGTGCCGAAGATGCTCTCTTCCTGACGGAAATTCTTGGCAACTGCAATCCCGCTGACGGTTTCCTTGATGGTGGCGTTGACATCGGCCATAGCCTGCATGCCGCGCCGGGTGACGATGCGCGCCAACTTGCGGAAAATCATTGCAATCCCCAGGATAATCGGGATGAAGGCCAGCATAATCATGAACAAGCGAGGCTCGGTGTTGAACAGCACCACGCCCAGGATGACGGTCATAAACAGCTGTGAGCCGACATCGGTGATGATGACCACCAGTTGCCCGAAGTCGTTGGTGTCGCTGGTGATGCGGCTGACGATGCGCCCGCTGGAAAATTGGTCGTAGAACGACAGGTCGTGCTCGGCGGCGGCGCGGAAGGCGCGGGTGCGCAGGTCGAGTATCACATCACCGACTGCGCGAACGGTTAGTGAGCGTCGTAACCAGTTCAGGCCGTAGTTCAGGACCGCAATCAGGCTCATGCCGACGCAGACCAACGCGATGGCCTCGACGGTGGGTCGCTCTTCGAGCAAATCCATAATCGCGCTGACGATGACCGGCAGGGCCGCGCCAAAACCGGCAATGAGCAGCACCAGCGCCAGGATGGCGGCCATACGCCCTTTTTGGGGCGTGAAAAAACTGACCATGCGTTTGGCCAGGTCGCTGTCTTTGTACTGGCGGTCGTATTTTTCTTCGTTTAGTCCGGCAAAGAAGCCCATTTTCAGTATCCAGTATTCAGTTCTGAGCGGAGCCGTCCGTTTCTGGCGGCGTAGTCGAAGGGCAGTTTCCAGTGGAACAGTGAAGGACATATCCACTGTTCCACTTTTCTACACTTCTACTCTTCTACATCTTCCCAACTGTCATCCACCACATACTCATCGTCGATTTCGCCGTCGCCATCCAGGTCGATGCCGAAGTACAGGCCTTCGGGGTCGGCGTCGGACCAGTCGGCGTAGTTGATGTAGACAATCGCGCCTGCGCGTAGCATGATGCCTTCAGCGTAGAAGGTTTCTTCAAGTTCGTCGGTGATGCGAGTCATGTAAAAGGCGAAGTCGCCTTCGTTTTTGAGTTTCTCGGTGTTGATGAGCAGGTCGCCTTCTTTGCTGTCGAGCCAGACGGTAATTTCGCCGCCGCCGAGCATGTCCATGCCTTGTACTTCAAAATAGTAATCGGCGCCGTTAGGGTCTTCGATGCCAACCACGATAAAGGGCGATTCATCGGCGTCGGTTTCGTAGATAATCATCTGGTCGTCGGGGAAGAAGTAGACGGTATCGACCTGGCCGGGTTCGAGAATGATTTCCTCAATGCCGATGAAAAAGCCGGGGCCAATCATGACCAGGTCAGTTTCGGAGT
>JAWOIR010000394.1:0-4524 GCA_046484545.1 Anaerolineales bacterium | reverse complement strand
AAGATAGCATGCTTCAAAATCCAATTTTCCTGCTTGACACCCGCCTCGACCCCCATGCAATAATTAACTTAACGCACCACCCCACGCGCCCACCGACCGGTGGGCAACCGCCAGGAGACTGGCGGATAAGACTGTCCGATAAGCGGGCAGAGAATATTCCAACGAGTATTCTCTGCCCGCTTTTTTTTTATTTAATTCCCGACAAGGAGAAAAACAAAATGCTCAATGATGTAAAGATTGAAGGCTTAATCGCCCGCTAACCCTGGACCTACGACCGCGACCTGTTTTTTCGGATTGCCTCTTACCGCGACGCCGACCTGCCCGGCAAACCGGACAGCAGCAATCCGGGGCGTGATGAACCGGACTACGTCAACGTGCGCGTACCCGGCGGCGCGACTTCCCTGATGACCGCCACCCACGGTGACCGTCCTGCGTCCAATGGCCCGCGCCCTGAACAGTCCTGGCGCGGTTCACCTGCCCGCCACTCCACGCCCGGCAGCCCCGCCGCCGCGTCCCATGCCACCCGACCCGGAAGATTAAATTCACCCACACAGAACGTCGAATCCGCCCCGCTCATTACGATGAACTGGGTCAATTTGCTGTTCTGCCTTGTGTTGAACAGACAATACTCAACGTTTGAAAACGTATGTCCCCTGCAATCCAATATTCTACCGTCTCAATTCCTATACAAAAAAAGGATCCCAATTCTCATATATTCAGATATAATGTGCCATCTTTACCCTATTCAGAATCCACTCACATCAAAAGGAATAACATGAACAAGAAAATCACTTTATTAATTATCTCAATTATGCTGGCAGCAACTTTGGCAGCGTGTGGAGGAGCTACTGCGACAACACCCCAGGCCGAAGAATCCGCCCCGGTTGCCGAAGCACCCGCCGCAACCGAATCGCCTGCTGAAGAAGTGGCAACTGAAGAAGCCCCAGACGAAGAAATGACTGAAGAAGATGCTCCTGCCGATAGCGATTACATTCTAGTAACAGATGACACCGGGGCTCTTGAAATAGGCATCCCCGCTGAATGGGAACAGATCGATGGCGAAATTTTTATCACCGGGAACTATGAGTTCGCCAGCATCGCAGCATCCAGCGACTTGGCAGGATTCGCCGAATTTACCACGCCCGGAACCTGGGTCCTGGCTTCGGCAACATTGGCCCAAAGCCTGGGCTATGTGCAGAACCTTGATGTGATGAAGAACATTTTCACATCCGAAGGTTTCGAATGTGTTTCCCAGGATATCACCGGCGATTATTCGGATGCCGTGTATGAGGGCCGTTATGCTTTTTATGGGAACTGTGCAGGCTCAGGCAACACGCTCCTGATTCTCAGCGTCCGCCCGATCGAGAACAAGACCGACCACATCATTACGGTCATTGTTAGCTCACCCAGCGATGAACCAGCAGAGCAGGCTGAAATACAAAGCCAGTGGATTCTCGATAGTTTCAATGTTGTGGGGCAGCTTCCTTAAAAGCACCCAAACAAAAAATCACGGCATAAGCAAAAATGGTCTGTCCCAATCATCAGGACAGACCATTTCTCTATAAAAATACTTGTCATTAAACCAGCAAGATTTTGACTACCTTTTCGGAAGGCCGGTCTTTGGCATCCGGTGGAATTTTGAAAAGCCCATCTGCGGCGGCCAGGCTGAAGATCAAGTTCGACTTGCCCAAAATGGGGTCGGCAATAAACGAATCGCCCTCTGGGCGCAGGCGTATCGGCCACCAGTCTTCGCCTTGGCAACCGCAAAGACCAAACCTGACACACAACCACCTGCGTCTTCGATGAGACTGTTGCGCTGTTTCGGTAATTCAAACCATGTCGCTCGTTCACTACGTCGATATTGACTCCTCCGTTCGGCACACTGACCTGCCGCTCGGCATTGAAAAGAGCGTCAAGGAATTCGAGCATACTCTCCGCAAGCAAGTTGGAGAGTTCATTAGCATCCTGAAAATTCTGTCCGCTGCCCCCTAATCCCCCTACAAAACCTGTAGAACGTCAAATCTAACCCCTCTCACAGACCTGGTGAACGGGGTCAATTTGCTGTTCTGCCCTGCGCCGAACTGCCAAAAGCCACATCTGAAAGCAGCACCCCCGCAAGATCCACATTCCCACACCAGGAGGTCACATGAACGCAAACACACCCACCCTGCCCCCGCGCTTTGTGCCCGAACACACCGTCCTGCCCGCCAAATACGATGGCGAAGGCAACCTGGTTCGCAGTTATCCCGGCGACCCGCAAGCCATCGGTTGGACGGTCTTCACCCGCGAGCGCGATTCATACAAGCATACCGGCGACCCGCTCTACCCCACCGAGCGCGAAAGCCTGGATTTCCTCAAGGAATGGCGCGGCATCACCATCCGCCTGAACTGGAATCCCGGCGACCCAAGATACTAACTCTCACCATTCAAAGGAGGCAACCATTATGACCAACCCATCCGAAACCACCCTGATCCTGAACGCCCTGGAAACCTGCCTGCAGGCCCTCCAGCGCATCCCCGCCGGACAGCCCAACGAGCACAAGCGGGAAATTGAAGCCGCCGAGCAGGCCCTGGCGGCTGCCTACAACCTCGCCAAACGGGAGATGGTCGAGAAGATTCTCGGCGCACTCTACCAGTTGGACTACGACCGCGACCACATCCTGTACCGCGTCACCGTCGAGGACTTTGCAGACCTGCTGACAGACCGCCTGGCTCAAAAAGGCGTCCTGCCCGGCGAACTGACCCCCGATGAACTCGCCCACCTGGTGGACCAAGCTGGCGAATATCTCAACGGCGAAGGCATGGCCTGGGTGGATGTCATCAACATCGCCCTGACCGACGCTTGGCCGGAACGTCTCAAAGAAAGCGAGGCCTAAAACATGCTTGCAACTGCCACAATCAGCACGAAGAAACGCCGCGGACACGACCCTGCCCCCATCCCATCTCCCAAGGAGGTTCCTGTCGATTTGAACCGCATTCTTCAAGACGCCATTGTCGTCGTGGGCCAGTACGGCTACACGGTCGATTTTGGCCCATCTGTCCAACCGCGCCTGCACCAGGTTGGCAAAGACAAACACTGCTCCTGCCCCCAGGGCGCGAACTGCCCGGCCATCGAAGCGGTTGCCGATTATCTGCGCAAAGGCGGCGAACGCGCCGCTGACCCACCCGCCGGTTTTCTCGTCACCGCGCCCGAAACCTGCCCGATTTGCGGTGCCCCGGCCTATTTCGACCCTACGCTGATTAGCAAATATCGTGGCGCGGGCTGGGGCTGCGCCACGACCAAGGCCAGGCACTACTACCAGTGGCGTTCCGAACTGCTGCGCCAGGCCCTGAGCGAAAACCCCTGGCGTTTCCCGCCGGTGGTCTTGCGCGAAGGCGCGCAGGTCTACGCCTGGGACGGTCTCAAGGAAGACGATGTCGTCCTCTACGAAGGTGTCCTGCGCGCCGACCTGGTCACAGAAGGCCCCATCGGCTACCTGGAATAACAACCACTCACCACTCATTCCCTTACAGGGGACGGCCATTCCCCTGCACGGGGTGGAATGTCTGTCCCCTGTTTGCATTCACAAGTACTGGAACTTTCCAATCTGCATCATTAGGAAGTTCCAGCACAAGGAGGCAGACAAACTCATGGCCACACAACCAACCCTTCCCACCTACGAACTCCCACAAGTAAAACGGCTGCCCGTCTCAGAAAAGCCCGCCACGCGCGCAATGGCCGATGTCGCCCACTGTTCGAACGCCGAACTGCTGGCCGTCCTGATTGGCGGAAGTCTGCAAATCGAAGCTGCTGGCGACCTGCTGACCCGCTTCGGCTCGCTGCAATCCATCCACCACGCCCACCCCTTCGAGATGAGCGTCAACGGTGTCGGCGATGCCACCGCGACCCGCATCAAGGCTGCTCTCGAACTCGGCAAGCGCATGACGATGGAGAAGCCGGAACGCCCGGTCATCAACTCCCCGGCTGACGCCGCCGCCCTGGTCATGGATATGGGCCTGCTCGAACACGAGCATCTCAAGGTCATCGTCCTCGACCGACGCAACAAAGTCATGGACATTGTCGAGATTTATCGCGGTTCGGTCTCGTCCAGCCAGATTCGGATTGCCGAGGTCTTCCGGCCCGCCATCCGCATGAACGCCTCGTCCATCATTCCGGTGCATAACCATCCGAGTGGAGAAGTTTTTCCTTCGCCGGATGATGTGGCTGTCACCCGCGCCTTCGTCAATGCCGGGAAGATGATGGATATCGAAATCATCGACCATCTGATTATTTGCGCGGGCGGGAGATGGACCAGTCTCAAGGAACGCGGCCTGGGATTTTCATAAGCCAACACCACAACAAATTCAAAAGGAGGAACCAATGAGTTATCACAGTGAACACAAACGCATCAAACCCGTTCTTGACCTGGCGCGCAAACTCGACATCGCCAGCAACCCCGACCCGACCGCCCTCTACGAGGCTGGCAATGCCGGTTTCCAGATTTGGTGCATCCCGGACGACCATCCCGAAGGCTGGGATGACAT
>JAWOIR010000374.1:0-3843 GCA_046484545.1 Anaerolineales bacterium | reverse complement strand
AGGACGGAGAGCAGGATATAAGCGGATAAGTGCATCAGTGAAAAAGTGCGGGCGGCGCGGGGCAGGCGAATGAACGAGAGCAGAAAATAGACGAAGACCAGTACCCCGGCCAGGGGGCCGATGACGCGGATGGCGGAGGCGATGCCGAGGGCGAGGGTGGCGAGGAGGAGTTTGTCAATGGATAGCGAACGAAAACATAAATTCCAAATTTGGCCAAAATAGAAATACCATGCAGGCTTTTTTTGAGAATATCTGTCTTGCACAAGCCCATCCACCCATTCGAGACCGAAGGTGACGGCGGCCAGGAAGGCGGTCATAAAGGGGATGTCTTTGGGGTTGATGAAGGCGTGCCCCCATAGCAGCGGTTGCAGGGCGAAAAAGGCGGCGTTAACGGCGGCCAGGTTGGGGGTCAGGAAGCGCGTCCCCAGCCTGTAGATGAAGTAGATGCCCAGGAGGAAGGAAAAGAAATTGACCAGGTGCCAGGCCGAGGCGTCGTCCATCCCCCCAAAAGCCTGGAGTGTGAGTTTGAGCGGCCTGCTTAGCAGGAGGTAGGCCGGGCCGTAGAATTTGTGGTCGGCGGCGCTGCGGCCATAGACGCTTTCGTCGAATTTGTCCCAGCCCCGGTAGGCGCCTTGAATCGATTCGGCGTAGTCGTAGAAGAGCGGTTCGTCCCAGGACAGGCCGTAGTCGCCGAAGGTAAACAGCCCGGCCAGGAGCAGGGCTGCGAGCAGGAGCAGGATGGGCAGGCGGGGATTCATTCGCGGGTGTAGACCATGTCGACGCGGTGCAGGTTGGGGCCATAGTAGTTGTCATGCTGGCCGGTGATTTTGAAGCCGTGCCGCTTGAAGAAGGCGCAGGTGTGTTGGCTGGTATCAACGACGATGCGGGCCTGCGGGTCTTCTGCCAGGATGCGTTCGATGCGCTTGATGAGCATCAGGCTGCCCAGGCCGTTTTTGTGCAGGTCGCGGCGCACCATGCCCCAGACCAGGACGATGTCGCCGTTTTCCTGCTTCCAGTAGCCGCTGCAGGCAACCACCTGTCCGTCCTGTTCCAGGACAAAGAAGGGGCAGGGCGGATTTGCTAGGAATATGACCAGGTCGGCCCGCTCTGACGGGTCGAAGAAGGGCGGGGTGTTGCTGTCGAAGATTTCGAAACAGGCGGTCTCGTCGGCGGGGGTGTAGGGGCGGAAAATAGGCGGCATGATGACTTATTTGGCGCGTTTGCGCTGTTGAAGTTTTTTAAGCAGGCCTTGCATTTCGTCTTCTTCACCGGCCTGGTCTTTGAAGTATTCGGTCATAAAGGCCGAGCGGCGCAGGCGCAGGCACATGGGGGCGACGGCATTCAGGTCGGCGGGGGTGACTTCGGGGCGGGCGTCGGCGGCGGCGTGGGCGCGGGCGGCTTCGAACCAGGTGATTTCAGCGCGCAGGCTGTCGATGCCCATGTCCTGAATCAGGCCGATGGCGCGGGTGGCCAGGTCGTCGGGGATGCTGACAGCACGCAGGCGTTTGCGCGCTTCCTGGATTTCGGCGGCGGCTTCGCGGCTTTCCTGACTGTAAACGCCAATCATGGCGCGCGGGTTGGTCAGGTAGGCCTGCACGCGGCGGTAGGCTTCCAGTCGCTCGGCGGCGTCTTCCAGCCCGCGCACAATCAGGCGCAGGCCGAATCGGTCGAGGATTTGGGGGCGCAGGCGGCCTTCTTCGGGGTTCATCGAGCCAATCAGCACAAAGCGGGCGCGATAGGTGGCCGAGACCGGGCCTCGCCGCACGGTGTAGATGCCCTGGGCGGCGGCGTCGAGGATGGCGTCCATGACTTCGTCGGAAAGGAGATTAATTTCGTCGATGTAGAGCAGGTTGCGGTCGGCCTGGGCCAGGATGCCGCGGCGCAGTTTCATGCGGTCGTGGATGGCGGCGCGTTCGTCAATGCCGCCGACCACGTCTTCAAGGCGGGCGTTGAGCGGCAGTTCGACCAGGCGCACGCGGTCGGGGGCGGTCAGGGACTGTCCGGCGGCATATTTCTGGGCGCATTCGGGACAGATGGCGTCGATGCCGCCAGTTTCGACATCTTCGGGGGCGCAGCCGTAGTAGCAGGTGGAGCGTTCGACGTTGGGCAGCAGTTCGAGCAGCGAGCGCACGGCGGTGGTTTTGCCGGTTCCGCGCGGGCCGACCAGCAGGATACCGCCGACGTTGGGGTTGATGAGACCGAGCAGCAGGGCCAGTTTCATCTCGTTTTGGCCGACCAGGGCCAGGAAGGGGAAAGGCAGCAGTTCGGCGATGCCCGATTCGCCCATGTCGGCTACGCCTTTTAGGACAGATTTGCTGGATGCAAAATCAATCAGGTCTTTCAGCGTGCGAAAGGTGGAGACAACTTCACCGTCGGTTGGGGGAGTGGGGGGAGTTTGGTCTTCGCTCATTTGCTGGCCTGTCTCAAACGTTCCTGCTGGCGCAGTTTGGCCGCTTCGATGCGAGCGGCTTCTTCTTCGTCCCCGGCCACCAGTGGCGGGACAGTGGCGCGTGAGCCGTCATCGTTGAGGGCCACGAAGACGAAATAGGCGTTGTTGGTGTGGGTCTGCTCGCCGGTGACGGGGTTTTCGGCGACAACAAAGACTTCGGCTTCCATCGAGGTGTGCCCGGCGTAGGTGACTTCAGCCGTCAGCGTGACCAGGTCGCCGATGCGGATAGGCTGGCGAAAGGTCATGCGGTCGATGGCGACAGTGACGCAGCGTTTGCCGGCGTGACGCATACAGGCCAAGGCGGCGCATTCGTCGGCCAGTTTGACGATATAGCCGCCATGCGCGTTGCCGAGACTGTTGGCATGTTCGGGCTGAAGCAGTTGCCCGGTGGAGATGCGCGAGGCGGCGATGGTTTTTGGTTTTGTCTCTCGATTCATGATAGGACAGCCTTCCCTTGTATTCCGTAGTTAAAAAATCAAAGTCATAGCGCTATGACTTTGATTTTACTGCCTTTTGGGCAAATATTGGTTCTCTGATATTTGCCCAAAAGGCGGGGACTTATCACGGGAATTCCCAAAGAATCTGTTTTTTTGATTTCGTCAGCGCATCATGCCTCTTCTGCGGGTGGAAAGAACATATCCTCGATGCGCAGGTCGAACAACCTGGCTATTTTGAAGGCCAACGGCAGGCTTGGGTCGTACTTCCCGGTTTCAATGGCATTGATGGTTTGGCGTGAGACATCCAATTTTTCGGCCAGGTCAGCCTGTGACCAATCCCTTTCGGCGCGTAAAACTTTTAGCCTGTTTTTCATTGGTATTTCCTTGAGAAGTAAGCCGTTCCCAGCCCCCACAGGAAAATTATCATCGGGAAAATCCAGACCAGCGGGACGTGAGGAAAACCGATAGTTTCAAGAAATCCGTAAGCAAAAGTGACCAGACCCGTTACGCCGGCGGCAAACCCGATCGCCATGAGTTGGATGCGCTGCTGGAGTTCGTCAATGCCGTTTAAATAGCGGATAAAAGCCATTACCATGAAGATGGCTGGAACGACCGGGGTTACAGCGACCAGCCCGCGCCACGGGGTATCTGTAAAAACCCCAACAATAAGGGTGGAAACAATCATTACGGCCACATAAGCCACAGAGCTTAAGAACAATTCGCGCATATAACGTTTGGTGGTTTGGTTCATGGCAAATATCTCCTTGGAAAGTAATTGTTGGTTGACAATAAGTAAAGTAAACTTTACAACCAGGAGTATAAAAGAGCCCTCAACTTTTGTCAAGGGTTCTTTACATAAAGTAATGGGAACTTTCCTTAAAGTTCGATTTCGGCCACCTGGTCGATGAAGATTTCGGGCAGGTCTTCGGCTTCGAATTCGGCGTCGCGCCAATCCCC
>JAWOIR010000290.1:0-3991 GCA_046484545.1 Anaerolineales bacterium | reverse complement strand
CCCGGTTTGGCTACCTTTAAGAGAATCCGGTCAAGTTTTTGTTCGATTTGGGTTGGGGTTAACATGTTGCCATTATAACGGCTGAAAAGCCCCTGTGACTGGAAAATTGTCACGAATTTGGAGTGAATTTATCATCATTTTTGGACTCTCTGATATTTGTCGTAAAGAAGGCTGCATCTTGGAGTGTGAGCGCTCGTACGAGCGCTCACACTCCAAGACTGTCTAATTGGTGTGGCGTGTCACAAGCCACCTGCCGATAAGAGACGGGAATTTCTAAAGAACCTATTTTTGGATTTGATACTTTTCCCTATTTTTGACGTATGATTAAGAGTAGTAACAAGGAAGACCTGACAGGTCTTATAAGGTGACTGACCTGTCATAGCCCCTGTGCGGAAATTGTTGTTTTTGCGCCAACTTTTATGCAGACCTGTCAAATCTGCGAAATTGATTTGAAAATTGACAATATCAAAATAAAAGTTATAATAATTCATAATAATTTTATTTTATTTGAAAATTGATAAAGGAGAGTGCTATGAAACGTGACCGTGGTCAACTTGCGATGGGTCTCATCCTGATTTTAGCGGGGGCCTGGTTTGTGGCTGTCAACCAGGTTCCCGGCTTGCGGGAATGGACCGGTCAATATCTGGAATGGCCGCTCAATATTGTTGCCATCGGCGCGGCCCTGCTGGTGGTCGGTTTGCTGGTCGGCGCGCCGTGGATGGCTGTCCCGGCAGCGATTGTGGCCGGGGTGGGTGGAATCCTGACCTACCAGAACAGCACCGGCGATTGGAATTCCTGGTCGTACATGTGGACGCTCATCCCTGGTTTTATCGGGGTCGGGACAATCCTGCACGGCCTGTTTACCTGGAACGGCAGGCGCGCCCGCGAGGGCATGAACGCGATTGCGGTCAGTGCCATCCTGTTCCTGATTTTTGGCACCCTGCTGGGCGGCCTGGAAATCCTGGGCGGCTCGTATGGTGTCGCGGCCCTGTTGGTGGTTGTCGGCTTGTGGCTGGTTTTCAACGGCCTGTTTCGCGGACGACGCAAGGGAGTAGAATAAGATGAGAAACGGAAGTCTTTTCTGGGGCGTTTTGCTGATCGCGATTGCCGGCCTGTTCATTTTGCAGGCCATGGAAATCATAGACAATGTGACCGGCTTCCTGTGGCCGCTCTTCCTGATGACTCTGGGTGCGTGGATTTTAGTGGGCGCTTTTTCACGCTCGAAGTTTGGCTTGAAGGAAGGTGAATCTTTTTCAATTAATTTGCAGGATGCTGAGCGTGTACGCTTTAAACTGGAGCATGGTGCGGGCCAGGTGTTGGTGACGGGCGGCGCGCCTGCTGGCGTGGGCGTGACCGGCACCGAAGCCACAGGCATGGAATTCAAGTCCCGTCTGGAAGAAGGTACGCTCAAGGTCAAGGTGGAGGCCGGGCCGAGTTTCCTGCCCTTCATTGGGCCTTCGGACGGCACCTGGCAGTTCAACCTGACGGAGGAAGTGCCGGTCGAGTTGAAAATTGGGGCCGGGGCGAGTAGCATGGACTTTGATTTGAGCCATGTCAAACTAAGCCGCTTCAAATTGGAAACCGGCGCAAGCAGCACCATCCTGAAATTGCCTGCTGAAGGCCAACCCTTTGTCGAAGTCAGTTCCGGCGCGGCATCGGTTGATATTCTTGTGCCGCAAGGCATGGCGGCCCGCATCCAGACCGAGGGCGGGGCAATGTCGGTTTCAGTCGATGAGCGCTTTCCGCAAGTTGGCAGCGGCCTGTACCAGTCCCCGGACTTCGACACCGCCGTCAATCGGGCGGAAATCCGCCTTGAAGGCGGCGCGAACTCGGTCAGCATTCATTCGTAAGCGGGAGTGTTTCTTATGAAAAAATTTAATTTTCGTATTCTGCTGGGCGGCGGTCTGGTGCTGTTGGGCGGACTGCTTTTCCTGGAGCAGTTTGGCCTGTTGCAAGGCGCAGCGGGCTGGTTTTGGGCCGCGATTCTGGCCGTGATTGGCGGTTTTTTTGTCTCGTTCTTTCTCCAGAATCCGGGTAAAAACTGGTGGGCGATACTCCCGGCTTTCGCCCTGTTTGGCATGGCGGCAGATGCGATTCTTCCAAAAGTTCTGGCCGGTTTCGGCGGTATGTTTTTCCTGGGGGCGATTGGCCTGTCTTTCTGGGTCATTTATGTCACAGACCGTTCGCGTTGGTGGGCCATCATCCCGGGTGGGGTATTACTGACTCTGGCGGCTGTCAGTGCGCTGGATAACTTCCTGCCGGACGAAGGCAGCGGCGGTGTCTTTTTCATCGGCCTGGGGCTGACCTTCCTGCTAGTAGCCTTGCTGCCCACCCCGGCGGCGGATACGCGCTGGGCCTATATCCCTGCCGCCGTCCTGGTTTTGTTTGGGGCCTTCGTTGGCACCAATGTCGCCCAAGGATTGACGGAATACATTTGGCCGGTCGCCTTGATTATCGTCGGCGTGGGGTTGATTGTCGGATTCTTTTTAAAGAAGTGACGATAACGCAAATTATGAAAAAGACTTCCGGTTTTGCCGGAAGTCTTTTTTTGTCCCACCCATTTTGATAATGCCTGTGCCCTCAATTCACAGTGCGGGGTGTCTTATTCTGCGGCAACCGCCTCGACGACATTCACGTCCGGGAAGAATTGGCGCACCGTCCCCTCGACCCAGCCGTGCAGGGTAGATGGGGAAAGCGGACAACCCAGGCAGGCGCCGCCCAGCCGGACTTTGAGCGTTTGACCGTCGAAGGAGACCAATTCCACCGAGCCGCCGTGATACTGCTCGATGTACGCGCTCAACTGCTCGAGCAGGGCGCGGATTTGGGCTTCTTTTTCGATTTGTTCAGGACTGTTTGTCATAAGAGCCTCCTCAGGGTCGAGTGGAAAATCGTTATGGATGATACCATTGTTGAGCATTTTCTTGATTTGGGCGTGTGCATTGACCCAGCGCGACGACACCGCTCGCGCCAGCCGGTCCAGCACGATG
Source organism: Anaerolineales bacterium (assembly GCA_046484545.1). Taxonomy (GTDB): domain Bacteria; phylum Chloroflexota; class Anaerolineae; order Anaerolineales; family Villigracilaceae; genus UBA8950. Next base: position 1,004 of record JAWOIR010000290.1, on the reverse strand, counting down.
CGCCCGGTCTGCGGATGTTGTATCAACAGGTGGCGCAGGTCCGGGCCTTCAATGAACAACACTTCGCACTCCTGCGCGCAGATGGCCGATGAACTGTAAACTGCGTTGCCAAGCACCGCCGACCAGCCAAACACGCCGCCTGTTTTGATGCGACTCAGGTTGATTGCTTCACCATCATAAGGCTTGTAGCGAATTTGTATCTCCCCTTTTGCCAGCAGGTACAGACAGGCGGCGCCCTCTCCCTGCTCGAAAAGTATCGCTTCTGCCGGATAGGTGCGCGCGGAAAAGAGCGGGGCAACAATTTTCAGGTCTGCCGCGCTTAAGTCGCGAAAAAGGGGAAATCGGATGATTTGTCCAATCATTTGTATAGATAATAAATCCTTTACCCTCTGATTTCATAGTGGCAAATATTCTAAAATTCATTGACATTTGTCCTTATTATTATGACAAGGTTCTCTGACATTTTCGGTAAAAAAGGTAACTACTCAAGGTATGGCTTTGTGCCCGCCCTGCCGGGGGCTGAAGCCCTCCGGCTACGAACTGCGTCGAATAAATCCGACTTTTGCATAGCGGTTTTGATGATTTAAAGCCCTGTTTACAGGGCGTTGCGCCATAACAACAATTCCAAATCTAAAATGAACTTTCTCCCATCCCCCTACCCCCTTCCCGCTGGGAAGGGGAAAACCCGCGAAATGGCCTATTTGGGCGGCACGCGTGCCGCCCAAATAGGCCATTTCGCGGAAATCTCTCCGCCCCTTTAGGGGCGTCCACAGGATGCTGTCCACAGGATGATATCGCGAGGGCCGCGGGTGGGGTGATTCATCTTCCTTTAGTGAATACCTTTGTTTTTCAGATTTGGAATTGCTGGGTATCGCCGCAAAAAGTTGACGAAACCTGCCTGCCTGTGGTATCATCAGCCCGCTAAAAAGCCAGCCTATTGCTGGTTTCCTATTATATTCAACAAGGAGATTCATATAGCCGAGCAAGAATTCCGAGTAAATGAA
>JAWOIR010000275.1:0-3652 GCA_046484545.1 Anaerolineales bacterium | reverse complement strand
TGCGCCCCATCACCCCGCGCTATCTCGTCGTCGGCGACCGCGCGCGCGTCTCGACCTATGTCAACAACAACACATCCAGCGCGCTGAATGCCGAAGTGACGCTCAAGGTCAATGGGGCCATACTCGAAGACGAAAAGACCGCCACCCAAACCGTCAGCGTCCCGGCAAATGGGCGCGCGCTGGTCTCGTGGTGGCTACGGGCCGGGGAAGCCGCCAGCGCCGATTTCATTTTCTCTGTCTCTGCCGGGAATTTGACGGACTCCACCCGCCCGGTGGACGGTTCGATTCCGATTTTGCGCTATACCGCGCCGCAGGCCTTTGTCACCGCGGGCGTCCTGCCTTCAGCCGGGACCCGCACCGAAATCGTCAGCCTGCCGCGTAGTTTCTCCCCTCTGGGCGGCGACCTGACCCTTGAACTTTCGCCTTCGCTGGGAACCTACCTGCTTGACGCCGCTGAAAGCCTGCCCGAGCCGGACGAATTTTCGAGCAATGAGACGATTGCTTCCTATCTGATTGCCAATCTTGCCATTGTCCCGGCCTTGCGCGAAGCCGGCGTTCCCGCCGCTGATTTGGCTGTGCGCGAAGCCTCCATCCAGGCCTGGGCTGACCGTCTCGCGGCCCGCCAGAACAACGACGGCGGCTGGAACTGGTATCGGCGCGGCACCTGGGGAGACTACCCCAGTGACCCGGTGCTGAGCGCGCATGTCACCTATGCCCTCGGTCTGGTTGAACAGACCGAAGAAAGTGGCTTGAAGTTTGTTATTGAAAGAGCCAAACAATACCTCGCCACTCAAATGGTCTTCGATTTCACCACCCCCAACATCGACCTGGACGAACAGGCCTTTATCCAACTGGCCTACTACGGCACACCGACCGGTCAGGCGATGGGCAGTCTCGAAACCGCCAGTCTTGCCGCCGCTCCCTCGCGCCTGCCAATCGACGAACTGTTCGAATTGCGCGAGCGGCTCAGTCCGCTGGGGCAGGCCTATCTGGCCCTGGCTTATCTCGGCATGGACTCGCATCAACCGGCGCGTGTCCTGCTCTCCAACCTGGCGGCGACTGCCAACCGAGCGGCCAGCGGCGCGTTTTGGGATAATCCCGGCGTGGGCTGGCGCTTGCCCGGTTCGCCTGTGTATACCACCGCAGTCGTCGTCCATGCCCTGGGATTGACCGACCCGGCCTCGCCAATCATGAACGACGCCATTCGCTACCTGGCGGCCAATCGTTCCGCGACCCGCGACTGGGGCGGCTCGCTGCAAACTGCCTGGGTGCTGCGCGCCCTGTCGAGCGCGCTGGTCGGCACGGGTGAGTTTACGGCCAATTTCCCCTTCGATGTCCGCTTGAACGGCGTCGAAATCACGCGCGGACAGGCCGCCAGTCCGCAATCGCTAACCACCGTCACCAATGTCACGCCGCTCGACCGTTTGCACGCCAACGCGCCCAACGAGTTGCTGATGACGCGCCAGGCTGGCAATGGCAAACTGTATTACCGCGTCATCCTGAATGTGCTGCGCCCGGCGGAGAGCGCGCCCGCCCTTGACCGGGGAATTGCCGTCAGCCGTGAATACCTCGACTGCCGCGCCGACCCCTGCCAGCCGGTCACGTCCTGGCAGTTGACGCCGGAGACGGTTGGCAAGGTCACGGTGCGGGTGACGGTCAACCTACCGCACGATATGTATTATCTCAACGTGGAGGATTATGCTCCGGCTGGCGCAGAAATCGTTAACCCGATTCTAAAAACCAGCCAGCAAGGCGAAAAAGCCCTGGATGTGGAATATTTCTCTCCCGATAACCCCTACGCCGACGGCTGGGGCTGGTGGTACTTCGACAGCCCGCGCATCTATCGCGACCGCATCCAGTGGACGGCGGATTACCTGCCCGCCGGGACGTATGTGCTGTCTTACACGCTCATCCCCAGCCTGCCAGGTGAATACCGCACCCTGCCCGCCCACGCCTGGATGACCTTCTTCCCCGAAGTGCAAGGCACCAGTGCAGGCAGCCTGTTCGAGATTAAGGAGTAGATTCTGTTCTTTATCAACAAACAATTTAGGATCTTTGGAAATTCCCGTGATAAGCGCGCTTATACCCCCTGACTGTCTTATCTGTGTGGCCGCTTCGCGGCCCACAAGAAAAACCCGGAAATTTGATGTTCATGCGTGCGAAGCACGCATGAACATCAAATTTCCGGGTCTCCTCGGCAGGTGGCATGTGCCGTACCACACCAATTAGACAGTCAGGGGCTCATACCCCAAAATGCGATCTTCTTCACGGCAAATATCAGAGAACCACAATGTGGAGGCCGTTAATTTCAATGAAGCGCACAAAGCGACAATCGTCTCCTGTTCGTTACCGTCTTAAATTTGTCCGCCCGTTGTGGCCGTATTTGGCTCCGCTGTATGCGATACGCAGCATCTTGTACGGGCTGGTCTTCATCGGTTATCTCTTGTTCATTCACCCGCTGTTGCTCAATGGGCTGGGCGACGCCCGTGAGAGCGGCCAGCCCAACTTCTGGCTGGGGCTGCTCATCGTCATTTTCCTGCTTTTCGAGGTCATCGGCATTCGCATCCGCTGGCCGGTAGCCGAGGAGCGCATTCAGCGCTGGCCATCCGGGTCTTTTCTTGGCATGATGGCGGTTGGGCTGACTGTGCTGAATCACGTGGGCCTGGCTTTCTTTGTCTGGTTCAACAGCCTGCCGACTTTTGGGTTGAGTTTGACAGACGATGCTGGATTTTTGATTGGCGCGATTACCTTCTTTACATTGATGCTGGTCATCGTCAAGGAAGGCCTGGTGCTGGAGTCTTTTGGCGATGGCAAGAAAAAACGCGCACCGCTCGACCTGGACGAACCGTTGGTCAAGATGCGCGAAATGGTGGGGGATTTTTTCCTGCTCGTCTTTGGGATGGCGGCCTTTACCCTGAGTTGGGATGTACTGGTGATGACCATGCCGCCAGCCGAAGTGAAGTGGCAAGGATTCATCTTTGGGGCATTCCTTTTTATGATGTTTTACCTGCCCGCCCGCCTGGTGTTTTTTGCCGAAGAATGGATGGTACGCCAGCCGCTTGCCAGCCGCATCATTTCAGGGCTGTTCTTTTTCGTTGCCATGCTGGTTGCCATCTTTGAAGTCCCTGGAATGCGGTAGGGGCAGGTCTCGCCTAATTGCTAAAGCGGATATTCAATACATCGCCATCCTTGACAATGTATTCCTTGCCTTCGAGCCGCAGCTTGCCTTTGGCTTTGGCTTCCACCAGGCCACCGAGTTCGATAAGGTCGTCGTAGGCGGTCACTTCAGCGCGGATGAAGCCTTTTTGCAGGTCGGAGTGGATTTCACCGGCGGCTTCGGGGGCGGTTGCACCGCGCCGGACGGTCCAGGCGCGGCATTCATCGTCACCAACGGTGAAGAAGGAGAGCAGGCCGAGCAGGTCATACGACAGGCGAATCATCTTGTTCAGGCTGGGTTCGTCGATGCCGTATTCCTCCATGAACAGGGCCGCGTCTTCGGGGGAGAGTTGGGCGATTTCCATTTCCAGTTTGCCCAACTCTCCTTCGAAGACGCGGCCCTGTTCATGGAGGAATACGGCATCGACGAACCCAGCCTGAACAAGATGATTCGCCTGTCGTATGACCTGCTCGGCCTGCTCTCCTTCTTCACCGT
>JAWOIR010000102.1:0-3500 GCA_046484545.1 Anaerolineales bacterium | reverse complement strand
ATGTCCAAATCGAACATATCGAGCGCTGCGTTCGCCACCAACCATTCGCCTCTTTCAAAATGTAAAACATTGATGGTGGAAAGTTGGGCCGGCTCAAGACTATCTTGCTGGATATCTACCCAAAACACAATCCGGTTTTCATCAAAAACCTTTTTATCGGTCACTTCATAACTGAGTAGTCTCCAGCCGTCCGCATCCATATCTTCCCACATGCGGAGCAACTCGCTTCTGCCTATCCCTACTTTTGAAGAAAACAGGGAGGCTGCCAAGCGATAGTCCCTTTCAAGCAACGCGGCATAATATTTTTCAAGACTTTGCTCTGCTTCAAGAATGGAGGCTGTATTTGCCATGTCAATATCCTGGGCGTCTTGCCCGGCTTGAGAAGCGGGGAGAGATGTGGCTACCGGGCCAATATCCGCGCCTGGCGTTTGTCCAGGGCTACAGCCGACAAGCAGGAAAATAGCCAGCAAAGCATAGTTTGCCCAGCCAGCAAACAATCCAAAAGTTAGATGGGAATGTGTTTTCATGTTTATCGCCTCCTGTTGTGATTTATTTCACTTGAATGGCTCTATTGTTGCATAAAAATGTTTATACATCAATATACGTTGGGGCTATCTTGTTGGTTGCCTTTTCGTGGCCTTATTTCCTTGATATTAACTTTCCTCCAATATGCCTCTAACATTCCACCATCGGCGGGATGATAGAATGTTTTTTGTTCTCTGATGTTTCTAAAGAAGTCCGCATTTTGGAGTGTGAGAGCGCACGCTCTCTCACACTCCAAAATGCGGGAACTTTACATCTGGAATTCCTGAAGAACCTTTCAGCCTTCCAACCTTAAACCTTCAACCCGAAAAAAATGCTCCCAGACTTCCGTGTACGCCAACGCGACTACCTGCTCGAAATCGCCCGCGCCTTAACCCAGGAACTCGACCAGAAAAAACTGCTGGCGCGCATCCTGAAAATTGCGATTGAAATGCTGGCCGGCCAGGCCGGACTGATTGCCCTGCGCGACCAGCCCGACGACGGGTGGCGCGTGGCGACGGCCCACGGTATCCCCCCGGCCTTCCTGCGTTATCTCGAACCGCTGCTGGCCGAGGAACGCGCCGCCGAACTCAACGTCGAAGAACTCAACCGCATGTTGAAGGAACTGACCTACACCGCCAGCATGGGCCTGCTCAACGGAACCGGCCTGCCGCTCAACGCACACGGACGGGTCATTGGCGTTATCTTCATCTTCCGCTCCTACCCCGACCTGTTCTCCAGTAATGACCAGCAACTGCTGCAATCCTTCGCCGACCAGGCCGCCATCGCGGTTTACAACGCCCAACTGTATGGGCAAATCTCCTACGAAAAACAACGCCTCGACGCGCTGATTGACTCCGCCGCTGACGGCATCCTGATTCTGCACCCCGACCACACCATCGAGCGCGTCAACAACGCCTTCGAGCGCATGTATGGTCAAGAAGACGATGAAATTCGCGGCCACAAACACGAAGAAATCATCCGCTGGGCAAAAAAGCCGCAAGGCATGACCCTCGAAGAAGCCGAATCCGACGGCTGGCCGCTGACGCCCAACGCACACCTGTACGTCGAAGGCGACCTGGCGCGCTTCCTGCCCTCGCCCCTGCCAGTCGGCATCACCTACGCCCCGCTGCTGGCCGACGACGGTAAACTGCGCAACATCATCGTCACCGTTCGCGACATCACTCACTTCCGCACCGCCGAGGAAATCAAAGCCACCTTCGTCTCGATTGTCAGCCACGAACTCAAAACCCCGGTCGCGCTCATCAAGGGCTACGCCTCCACCCTGCGCCGCGATGACGCCCGCTGGGACAAAAGCATCATCCAGGACTCGCTGACGGTCATCGAAGAAGAAGCCGACCGCCTGACCCGCATGATTGAAGACCTGCTGGACGCTTCCCGCCTCCAGGCTGGCGGCCTGACGCTCCAGCGCACCGACGTTGCGCTCGCCTCCATTTCACGACGGTTGGCCGAGCGATTGCAAACCCAGACCAAAAAACACACCCTGGCGGTTGACTTCCCCGAAAGTTTTCCCGTCATCCTGGCCGATGAGACCCGCATCGAGCAGGTCTTGTCGAACCTGATTTCCAATGCCATTAAATATTCGCCGGGCGGAGAAATCCGCATCAGTGGCGAAGCCCGCTCGGAGCAGGTCGTCGTTACCGTCAGCGACCAGGGAACCGGAATCGACCCGCGCGACATGCCGCACATCTTCGACCGCTTCTATCGCGCCGACAAAGCTGTCCGCCACACCAAAGGGGCCGGGCTGGGCTTGTACCTGGCGCGCGCCATCGTCGAAGCGCACGGCGGACGCATCTGGGTCGACCCACAGCCCGACAAGGGCGCACGAATTTGTTTCTCCCTGCCGCGCTGACCCGGCGGTGGTACAATAAGGCTTCTTTGGTCGGGGAGAAAATCACTTTCCAGCCTAAACTACAAGAAAAAACCGGAACTAAAACTATGCCTCCTTCACAAATTTCCTGCCCACGCTGCCGCCAGATGATTTCGGCGCAGGTCGAACAACTTTTTGATGTGACCGCCGACCCCGGCGCGAAACAACGCCTTTTAGGGCGCGTCTCCAACTACGCCCGCTGTCCGCACTGCGGCTTTGAAGGGCCACTCTCGACCCCCATTGTTTACCACGACAACGAAAAAGAACTGCTGCTGACCTTTTTCCCATCCGAATTGGGTTTGCCCGTCAACGAGCAGGAAAAGATGGTCGGGCCGCTCATCACCAAAGTGACCGAAAAATTGCCCGCCGAAAAGCGCAAGGGCTACCTGCTGCGCCCGCAAAGTTTCCTGACCTACCAGAGCATGATTGAACGCATCCTCGAAGCTGACGGTATCAGCAAGGAAATGCTCGGCGAGCAGCAAAAACGGGTCGATTTAATTCAACGCCTGCTCCAAACCACCACCCCCGAAGTGCGCGCCGACATCATCAAGGAAAACGGCGCCCTGCTGGATGAAGCCTTCTTTGGTATGTTCAACCGCTTGATGGAAGCCGCCATGCAATCAGGCCAGCAGCCAACCGCCCAGGCCATGAGCGCCCTGCAGGAGGAACTGCTCGAAGGTTCGGAATATGGCCGCGAGTTGAAGGGACAGTTCGAGGAAATCCAGGCCGCCGTCCAGACCTTACAAGAGGTCGGACAGGGGCTGACGCGCGAGAAACTGCTCGAAATCTTCATCGAAGCCCCCAGCGAAGCACGCCTGAAAGCCATCGTCAGCCTGACGCGCAACGGGTTGGACTACTCCTTCTTCCAGATTTTGACCGAGCGCATCGAGAAGGCCTCCGGCGAGGAACGCGAAAAACTCGAATCCCTGCGCGAAACCCTGCTCGACATCACCAACCAGATTGACAAAGCCATGGAAGCCCAGATGAAGTCCGCCGATGAATTCATCGAGCAAATCCTGTCCGCGCCGAATATCAGCGAAGTTGTGGTGCAGAACATCGAGCAATTTAACAACGAGGCCATCGCCCA
>JAWOIR010000042.1:0-5152 GCA_046484545.1 Anaerolineales bacterium | reverse complement strand
TTTTGGTAAAATTACATGTCAAGAGCGTTGTACCCTTCGCTCTAATTTTTTGCCATGAAAGGGCTAGAAACATGAAAATCTTACTCACCAAGGACGTTTACAAACTTGGCCGCGCAGGCGATATCAAAAAAGTCGCCGATGGCTATGGCCGCAACTTTCTGCTTCCGCAGGGATTGGCTGTGCTGGCGACCCCCGGCGCGCTGCGCCAAACTGACCGCATCCGCGAGGAAGCCACCAAACGCCGCGCCGCGCTCAATCAGGAAATGGGGTCGGTGGCCGAGGTGCTAAATGGCATCTCCCTGGCCTTCGCAGCCAAAGCAGGTGAGACCGGCAAGATGTACGGCTCCATCACCAGCCAGGACGTTGCCGACGCCATCAAGGAAAAGACCGGCATCGAGGTCAAGCGCCAGCAGGTTGACCTGCAATCGGTGCGCGAACTGGGCGAATACACCGCTTCCATCCGCCTGACGATGGACCTTGTGCCGGAACTCCAGGTTGTGGTTTACCGCGAAGGTGAAGCCAATCCGCTGGAAGAAACTGCCGGCGAGGCCAAAGCGGAAGAATCAGCCCCTGAAACTGAAGCCCAGGCTGAGGTCGAAAAACCCGAAATTGCCGAAGAGACTCCTACTCCTGCCGAAGAAACGACGGCAGAGGCCTAATCCTTATCACCATCCAACAGACATCACCGATACAACCCGGCAAATGGGGGCATCGGTGATGTCTATTTAAGATAAACATGCCTACTCCCGGCGAAAAACTCTGCGCGGCACGCGAGGCCCGCAATTTGAGCATCGCGCAGGTCGTCAAGGTCATCCGCATCCGCAGTTACTACATCGAGGCGATGGAGGCGGACGATTTCTCGTCCATACCGTCGGCGGTACAGGCGCGCGGATTCTTGCGCTCCTATGCAGAGTTCCTGGGGCTGGACATGGAGGCATTGCTGCGCAGCGATGAAGGTGCCGCCGCCGAAATATCCGCAATCCCCGAAGCACAAGAACCGAATGTAAACGAGGAAACAGAAACACAAGAAGAAGATGTAGTGGCCGCCCCTGAGGAAGAGCCAGACGATATGCCGGAAATGGAAAGTGAGCCGGAGGCCGAGGAAAGCCCAACCCTGGAAGACCCGCAGCCTTCCGACATCGTTTTCCGACAAATCGGCGCCACCTTGCGCGAACGGCGCGAACTGCTCGGCCTGACCCTGACAGAAATCGAACGCCACACCCGCATCCGGCAGGCAAACCTGCAAATTATCGAACAGGGCAACTTCAACAACCTGCCTTCCCCAGTGCAGGCGCGCGGTATGCTCAAAACCTACAGCAGTTTTCTCGACATGGACAGCGAAGCCATGCTGCTGCGCTTTGCCGATGGACTGCAAATTCGGCGCACCGAGCGACAAGTTGCCCCGCCGCCCCCGCGCCGCCGCTCCCTGGTCCCGTTATGGATGCGCAACCTGCTCAGCCCGGACTTAATTTTTGGCGCTGTGCTGATTTTCAGCATCACTGGCCTGATTTTATGGGGCGCGACACGCATCATCGCGGCCCAGGAAATCCCCGAAGATGAACTCCAGGCCCCTTCGATTATCGAGGTACTGCTGGAAGCGCCGACCGAAACCCCGACCCCGGATGCCATGCTACAAGTTAACGAAGAACAGGAGGTCATCACGCCTGCCGCTGAAGAGCAGGAACTTCCCCCTGAAGAACCGGCCCCGCAACAGCCTGGTTCTATTTTACAAGTCACCCTGCTGGTCAATGAGCGCGTCTTCCTGCGCGTCATTGTTGACGGGGAAATCAGACAGGATGGCCGGGTTGCTCCGGGAGCTGCACTGGTTTTCGATGCCAGCGAGCGCATTGAGGTATTAACCGGCAATGGCAACGCGGTGCAGGTTATCTACAACCAGATTGACCTGGGGACATTGGGCAACCCTGGACAAGTCGTCAACCGTATTTATACACTCGACGGCATCCAGACGCCCACCCCAACTGTCAGCCCGACGCCGAGCAATACGCCGCGCTTCCAGCCGACGCCCACCCCAACCCTTACCAGTACACCCACTATCCCACAGGCTCCATAAACAATGAATAGAAAAACCTTTCACCTTGTCAGTCTCGGATGCGCCAAAAACACCGTCGACTCTGATTCAATGGCGCAATTGCTCAACCATGAAGGCTTCAAAAGCGTCCCCAAACCTGCTCAGGCCAGTGTGTTGATTGTCAACACCTGCGGATTTATCGGCCCGGCCAAGGAAGAATCGTTCAGAGTTTTACGCGAACTGGCACGCGAAAAACGTCGCGACCAATTGTTGATTGCCGCCGGATGCCTGACCCAGCGCTACGGGGCCGAAGTGGTCAAACAAATTCCCGGCATCAACGGAGTGCTTGGCACGCGCCGCTGGATGGACATCGTCCGGGTGGTCAAGCAACTGCGCAAAGACCCACATCTTGGCACGCTTTATCACCTGCCTGAAAACCCCACCGTAGGGCGTGACGAAGGCGAAACCGTGCGCGCAACAGTCGCCGGGGCCAGCGCCTACCTGAAAATTGCAGACGGCTGCCGCCGCCCGTGCGCCTTTTGCGCCATTCCGCTTATTAAAGGCACGGCTGTCAGCCGTCCGATTGAGAACATCATCCACGAAGCCCGCCTGCTGCGCGATAATGGTGTGCGCGAACTCGTCCTGATTGCCCAGGACACCACCGATTACGGTCACGACCTGGGGCTGAAAGACGGGCTTGCCGTCCTGCTCGAAAAATTGACCGACTCCGTGCCAGACATGGACTGGATTCGGATTATGTACGCCTATCCCGGCTACGTCACCGACCGGCTGATTGAAGTCATGGCAGGGCGAAAACAAATTCTGCCCTATCTCGACATCCCCCTCCAGCACGCCCATCCCAAAACGCTCTATCGCATGAAGCGGCCTTCCAACATCGAATGGGTGCATAAAACCCTCGATAAAATGCGCGCCGCCTTCGAGAACAAAAGGCACAGACTGGCTATACGCACAACATTCATTGTCGGCTATCCTGGCGAGACGGAGGAAGAATTTCAGGCGCTGTATGATTTTGTCGAGCAAACCCGCTTCGACCGCGTCGGGGCTTTTACCTTCTCCTTTGAGCCAGGAACAACCTCCGAGCCGCTTGGCGACCCGATTCCGCAATCCGTCAAAGAAGAGCGCCTCAGCCGATTGATGGAACTGCAAAAGTGCATCTCGCTCGAAATCAACCAGGAATACGTCGGGCAGACGCTGGATGTGCTGGTCGAAGGCTATGGCGACGGCGTCTCCATCGGACGCTCCTACCGTGACGCGCCTGAAGTGGACGGATTCGTTGTTGTCGAAGAGAAACTGCCGATAAATGAAATCACCCCGGTTCTGATTACCGGGGCGATGGAACACGACTTGAGCGGCGTACCCGCCAGGATGGTGAGTTTGTAACCCCTACGGCGACGGCCAGCCGATGTTCGTGATGTAAAAATAATTCAGGTCGCTGTGAATGTCTGCGTCATAAAGCCGCAAACGTTCTTCGGTGCCGACAATCGTGCGATAAATTCCAAGCGAATAACGCCCTTGCTCATCCTGCTCGGTCAGGAAGAGCAGAATTTCACGTCCATCTGGCGACCAGACAATTTTTGGTTTCAGCGAACCGCTATTGCCGAGCATATCGCCATACTCGAACAAAATCCCGGAGTTCAAATCCAGCAGGTAAGTTTCAAAACGCAGGGATTTCTCGAAATAGGCGCTGTAAATATCGTAGTAGATGAAAAGCTTATCGGATTGCGGGGAAAAGGAAAAAACGCTCACGTCGGGAAATACCCGGAAACCGCGACGCGCAGGCAGGTAAATCACCTTACGCCCCAGCAGACCTTTGTTGGGGTCTTGCATGACAAAATAGCGTACTTTGCCGTGATTTTCTTTCGTCACTGCTTCGGGGTTGATAAACGCAAACCAGTTGCCGTCAGGAGCAAAAGCGGGGCGAATCACGTTCTCGAACAATACCGCCGACTGTCCGGGAGCCTGCTGGTAAATGCCCTCGCTCACGCAATAATCTTTTCCATCACAAGAACCGCTGTCAAAAAAGAGTGTCTGGCTGCGGCCTGAGATAAACAGGCGGGTGGCGTGGCCCTGGCCGCCCTGATACGGCGACTCGGCATCGATAAAGACAATCTCCGCATCCGGGCCACTCCCGGCCCAATACGCGCCGCGCTCTCCCTGCCAATACAGGGTCTCGCTAACCAGTTCGCTTGATAAATCGTCGAGATTGAGCGCGTATAGGAAGTTTTCCCAATTGACCAGCAAGCGGCGCCCATCCGGGTTCAGGTCTTGCAAATCAAACCCGGCGTCTAAAAACTGGACAAGTTTTTGATTGGCATACTCATAGGCAAAAACGCCCAGCGACTCTATCTCTCCATCCTGCGACTGCGCCATGCCAAAGAAGACACACCCAGCGGCGCAATCCGGCTGAAGCAATGGGCTGACTTCCGGGACAGCGGGCGTCACTTGCGGGTCAACGGTCAATTCCGGTTCGGATGCCGCCGCTTCGATGGATGATTCTGTCTCGATTTTTTGCCAGGTCAGGTGCAGGGCACGCAATGAGAGCAGGTTTTTCAGGTTGTAACCTTCCTGGCTGAGATGGAATCCTTCGCGCTCCGGGTCAATGCCGCGATTGGGCAAACTCTGGGCCGCGCGCCAAAAGTTGACCAGCGGCACATCATATTCGTAGGCAATTTTCGCAATCGCCGGGTTGATGATATGAATGCGCTCCGGCACTTCGGACGCATCCGCTTTGGTGAGCAATATCGGGATACTGCCGCGCGCAATCACATACTCGACAATGTCGCGCAGGTAAACTTCATAACGCTCAATCGTGTCGGGGTTGCGCCAGTTTTCCAGGGCAATAAAAACAAAAGCTGGATTGTGCAAGCGATACTCACAGGTCAGCGGAGTCTCGCCCGGCCTGCACTCACGTTGGTCGGCCTGCATGGGGTTCATCAGCGAAGCCGCAGTGAATCCGCCCCGCACAGTGATGCTCTCGCGATTCAGGGATGGGTCAAAATAACGGACGGAATCCCATAAATATTGCTCATTGCCGCCCGGTAACAACTCTTTGCGACCAATCGGCCCCATAAACACAAAAGGAATCGCCTGGCAATCGCCAAC
>JAWOIR010000034.1:0-5044 GCA_046484545.1 Anaerolineales bacterium | reverse complement strand
CTTCTTCCTGCATCGCATCCAAATCTTTTTCAGTCCGGGTCATCACAGGACCGCTTTCAAACGTTTGGCGATATTCGACCACTGGAATCGGCTAATCACAGGGTCGCCAGACAAGGTCTCATCCTGTTTCACATGGTAAGAGGCGGGAATCGCGGGTGACAAAACATCACTTGTGACCGCGTCGGCCACCGGCACAGGAAGTTGCCCCCCTCCCTGCGAAGACTCAAACAACGAGGGCAATCGCGGCTGCAATACCGCTCCCGAAGTTGGAGCATTGCTTCTTAAAAGAAGGTTGCTGAGAAAATCTGACATTAGCCGCCAATCAACTCAAGATAACGCTGCCTGCGCCACGCGCTCATCGCCAAAATATCCGCCTCGCTCCAGCCATAAGCGGAGGCCAGCAAATGAATCTCGCGCATCATGCGCATGGCCCAGGCATTAATCTCGCTCCAAAAGTATGAAACGATATCGAAAACGATATTCCACTGATGTCCGCAATCCGGACAGGTGGATGCTATCGTCAGGTTGGCAAGTACGGCGGCCTGGCCCATCTGCTCAACAACAGCCAGGATGACCTTGTCCGGTAATTCTCCGACTGAAAGAGCGTTCTTGCGGTATCTGGCTGAGACGATGCAGGATTCCAGTAAATGTCGCTGGGTCAACTCGTCGTCAACCAGGGATACGCTACTCAACAGGTCCACGCTGTTGGGCAGTCGAAACTCAACTTCATAACCTTTGACCCGCAATCGTGTAATCGCCGGGTTGGTGTCAGGCAATGAAAGGGATGGGCTGGGCAACAAACCTTTGGCGCGCAGGTCGTCTGCGGTGAAGGACAGCTCCAACCTTTCACCACACGCCGGGCAATCGGCCAGCCCCTTGAGTTGTGGGCCAAAGGCTCGCTCGCGCAAGTGGAACAGGGTCGTATCACGCTGCTCAATCGTAAAACTTTCCAGAGCGCCCGGGGCAGCCTGCGGAAAAGCCGCCGCAAGAATAACCAACGCCTGTTCGACCGGACTCTTACCCAAGCCGCGTTCCCAAATCTCAAGCAGGGTAGAAGCAGAGAATGGGTACATGGGTCAGGGTCAGGCCGGTTCGAGGAAAGATGGTTCTTTTGGCTCGGCCACTTCGTAATCGCGTTCCCAGCCCTCGTTTTCGAGCTTGATGTTCTGAATTGCGACCGCATTGGCGTTGGCATCCAGGTCAGGCAAAGATTGAAATTCAGAGACCCAACAGCGGAAGACTTTATAAGCAAGCGCGAGCTGCCCGGCTTCGTTGTAAAACTCGATAATCAGGTCTTTGCGAAAATCCTTGAGCGAAGTTTCCGAACCCAGGCCGGAACCAAAGTTCCAGACCTTGTTGGCCCACTGTTCGAATTCCTTGTCATGGGTCACGCCGCGCTCCAGCGTTATCGCCTCGTATTCGGTGCGTCCCGGCGACTTGCGGCTGGTACTGGGGTCGCCGCCCTCGCGATGCTTGACCACTTCGGTGGTGCGCTTAAGGCCGCTGACCTTGCTGATTCCTGCCACATATTTGCCATCCCATTTGACGCGGAATTTGAAGTTTTTATACGGGTCGAAGCGGGTGGGATTGCTGGGGAATTGAGCCATGTCTGCCTCCTTATGCCTGGATCTGGCCAGCCATTTGCTGGATTTGGATAATCACGAATTCCGCCGGTTTGAGCGGCGCAAAGCCGACCAGGATATTGACCACGCCACGATTGATATCGCTCTGGGTGGTGGTTTCGTTGTCGCATTTGACGAAATATGCCTCACGCGGCGAAGAGCCCTGGAAGGCGCCCTGGCGGAACAGGTCATGCATGAAAGCGCCCACGTTGAGGCGAATTTGGGCCCACAGGGGTTCATCGTTCGGCTCAAAGACAACCCATTGCGTGCCACGGTACAGGCTTTCCTCAATGAACAGTGCGAAACGCCGCACCGGCACATATTTCCATTCAGAGCCGCGCTGGTCATTTCCGGCCAGCGTTCGCGCGCCCCAGACAACCGGCCCATAAACAGGGAAGCTGCGCAGGCAGTTGATTGCCTGTGGATTAAGGATGCCATTCTCAGGGTCGCTCAGGTTGAAAGAGAGCGATTCAATCCCGCCCAGGCTGGCTTCGGTACCGGCAGGAGCCTTCCAGACCCCGCGCTGCGAATCGGTGCGCGCGTAGATGCCGGCAATCATACCGGAAGGTGGGAAGAGACGCGGGCGACCCTCCCGTAACGGGTCGGGAGCATTAACCCAGGGGAAATAGAAGGCTGAGTTAATCGAATCCGCCCCGGTCAATGCCGTATCGGGTCCGCTGGTCAGCGAGGCCAGGGTTGCATCGGACGCGCAATCGATAATCAGGAAAGCGCGCCGGTCGCGACAGAACTTTTGCAGCGCGGCCAATTTACTGGGTTTTGTTTCGCCAGGAACACACAGGATATTGAACAGGTCGATGCGGTCCAAATAGTTGATACCAGCGCCCGTTGCGGTTAGGGCGTTTTCAAAAGCAACCGCATTCGGTTCCAGGAGTGTCCCGTTTGCCCCGCCGGTAAGCGGCTGGGAGGTGTTGGTAGGCGGGGCATCGCCTGCAACGGCTTTTACCGCATTGATAATTTCTGATTGACCGCCAACAAGGCTCTCGACAAAACGAGGGTCACTTGCCGACATGGAAAGGTTTACAAATTTTTCAACGGTCACAGATGTGGCAGTTTCAACCACGCTCAGACTAAAGCGGGTGGCATCGAAATCGCTGATAGCCGTGGCGATGGTATAGGAATTTGCCCATAGCCCCGGGTTTTTTGCGGTGATGTTCAATTTGGCATCAATGGTCACTGCCGCAGGGGCATTGCCCGAACCTACCAGGCGAATAATGTAGGCCTGGCCACCACCACTGGCAAAAAACTGGTTGACGGCATAACCAAGATAGCTGTCTTTGTGCAAGCCGCCAAAAATACGTTCATAATCTGCCCAGTTCAGCACGAGTTGGGCTTTGTCGACAGGCCCCTTCGGTGCCCAGCCGGCAAAAGCGGTAATCGAAGTGGCCACCCCGGTGAGCGTCCGCACACCGCTGGGAATTTCCTCGATATAAACGCCTGGATACGTTGGTGTTACAGGCATGGTAAACCTCCTTCTGAAATCATTTCCTAAAAAGGATAGAACTCATCACTCTTTATTGAGGTGAGTTGCAATAAGAGCAGGGATTTGGTTAATATTCGTAAAATATTGTCGGTTGCCAGACTGCACGGGAGCAACATACCCAAGCCAGTTTTCCGTTAGATTCTCTGACCCTGGGTTTGGGCTATCCTTCCAAACGCGGATAATAAAAGAAAGCATATCTGGTTCCCCATTTAAATTATCCGTGGCCTCCAGCGGGTTTTCCGACAAACAAACCTCCTTGGAAAATTCGTTTTTAAATCTTGCGATAAAAGCCTTTTTTATTATGCCAAAGACGGTCTTAATTATCGTCTTTTTTGCGTCTCAAACGCGTCTCATTATCTCAAGAACAAAAAAGACTCTTTAGGAATTCCCAGAGAACAAAAAAAGAACCACGCGTTTTGCGTAGTTCTCTGGGTAAATTCGTAAACCGGTTATTTTCGCGCGGGCGGATTGCTTTGCAGGGTCGCAATTTCCTGCTTAACCTGGCGTTTAATATCAGCAAGCACCTGTGAAAAACCATCCAACCTGCTCAGAACATCACTTAAGGCCGAAACTAATTCGGGCGTATCGGCAGTCATGCTTTTTGCAGCAAACAAGGGCGGCATAAAAGCGTCTGCGCGTATCTGTTCGTAGAGTTCTTGAGTTCGTTGTGATGGGGCTACATCCAGTTCTTCCCGCAATGCAGTCTTGCAACGTTCATACTGGTGAATGGCCTGGGTACGGTCTCCGGCCATGAAATGGAGGCGCATCATTTGACGATGGGTGCGTTCATAAGCACGGTCACGGCGTAATATTTCAGTACCATAAGCCAACCCAATATCAAATTCGCGATTCACTTCACAATATTGGATGAGTCTGTCCAGAAGCATCAGTAATATAATTTGCAAGCGTTCCCGCTCAACCACACACCAATCATAGTACCAACCTTCCAGCAATTCCCCTTGACAAAGCGCGACTGCACTTTGGATTGCATTGAAATCATGCGGGGTTAGTTCGCGGGCCCGTTTCCCTTTGACCGCGTTGTACACATTTTCAAATTCGGCAACATCCAACCAGAAATTATGCGCCGGGTTGATTTGAATCCATTCGCCCTCCGTACGCAGCAAACAGGAAAGCTCCAGACCTTCATGATTCAGGACACACTGCAAACGCCATAGAAGCTGGCGCAAGTTTTTCTTCGACCTGATTGGCGGAAGACTGTCCCAGAAAAGCTCGGCCAGGGTCTCCCTTGACTGTGGCTGCTTGCGAGATAATAGGAGATAGCAGAAAAGCTCCTGCACTTTGTGGGCCTGCATTCCACTTATGTTTTGATCCCCATACCTAGCATTAAATTTTCCAAACAGGCATATTCTTAATGAATTTGGCATTTGTCTACCCTAAAAAAGCACACCAGTAATTGTCCATTGGGTAAATCATACACATAATAACCAAATTAGTGACAGACTGCAAGTCATCAAAAGTACTAATTGTGAAAAAAAATACCGCCGGATTGCAAACCCGTACTGCTGTCGTACGGGTTCCCTTATCCTTGGTACGGCTGGCGGCATCAAATCATGGCCCTGGTTGCCAAAGGATTCCGTGTCATTGCCCCCGACCAGCGTCTGATATTTGTCGCGAAAAGGCCATATTTTGGTGCGTGCGCATGCTTGCACACCAAAATACGGGGCTTATCACGGAAATTTCCAAATAGCACAATAGTACTATTTTTATTTGTATTGAGCGAAAACCGTTGTATAATATTAATGTTGCTCTAATTTGAGCAATCGAAAGGGCAAACCCGCCGCAAGGCGGGGGCGCAAAGTCATGGATCCCATTACAGGGACCGCCAGACCGCCGAAATGTATCTTCGGCGGGTTGTTTTTTAAGGAGACGTACTGCAAAAATTTGAACCTTAAAAACTTGC
>JAWOIR010000477.1:0-8421 GCA_046484545.1 Anaerolineales bacterium | reverse complement strand
GTTAGTTCTTGCTTGTCACGTTTTTTGATGATGATGTCAACTGCGCGCATGAAACTGCTCCCGGTTATAGGCTTATTTTATCGCATTTTAGAAAATGTGCCGCAGGCTTCAGCCTGGCTCTCTGATATTTGCCGTGAAGAAGGCCGCATTTTGGGGTGTGAGCGTGCGTACGCACGCTCACACCCCAAAATGCGGGGGCTTATCACGGGAATTCCTAAAGAGGCTTCAGCCTGTAAAAAACGTCTTCTTCAAGCATGCCGCCGAACCGCCATCATTGTGATGTCGTCGGAAGCAGGTTCGGTGTCCATGAAGACGTTGACGGCGTTCTCAATCGCATCCAGGATTTCAAAGGCCGAGGAGCGCTTGGAATTTCGCAAGATTTCGTACAGGCGTTCTTCGCCGAAAGCCTCATAAGTGGGGGAGAAGGCTTCGGTCACGCCGTCGGTGTACAGGACGAGCGAATCGCCGCGCGCGAGTTGGATGACACGCTCGCTTATTTCATAGTCAGCGATAACCCCCAGAGCCATGCCGGTACGGGACAAAATCTCCAGGCCGGGTTTGCGCTTGCCGTTACGCACCCAGACCGGCGGATTGTGGCCAGCATTGGCATAGGTAAATGTACCGCTCTTCTCGTCAATCACGCCATAAACGGCGGTGACAAACATTCCTTGTTCGCAATCCGGGTAAAGTAGTTCGTTGACACGGTGCAAAGCCTGGGCGGGAGAAACGGTCTGTAAAACAGCAGCCCGAATCAGGGTGCGGGTAAGGGCCATGAACAGGGCAGCGGGAATGCCCTTGTCAGCAATATCTGCAATGAACAGACCAAACTGTCCATTGGGCAAATCAAAGACATCGTAGAAATCGCCGCCAACTTGCCGGGCTGTGCGCCAGCGCGCCGAAAGTTCCCAATTGGGATGTTCAGGCAAGGTCTCAGGGATGAAGGTTTCCTGAATCTGACGGGCAAACTGCACCTCGGTTTCGAGACGTTCGCGGGCGACTGTCTCGCGCTGGAAAAGGTCGTTTTGGATGGCCAGGGCGATTTGCTGGGCCACCCCGGTCAGGATTTCGATGCGCCGGCTCCTGAAGCGACGTCCGCCCAGGGCTTCCTCGACCAGCAGGACACCAAAGCGTTCACCCTTGACCGTAAGCGGGAAGGACATCAGCAGGCGGTCTTCGCTGAACTGCAAGGCTTCGGCTTCGTCGCCAAACACGGGGGTGAGCGAGAGCCAGTTTTCGACGCCGCGATGGGCTTCGCCACACAGGGCGGGCTGTCCGTATGTGATGGCTGCTGAAAGCATGGGGAATTCGTCAACTTTCAGGCTGCGCCAGAGCAGGGGATGCAGGTCGACGGGCAGGTTGTAGGACTGGGCTGGGTGGAAGGTGTTTGTCTCATCGTCCCAGGTGTAGATGGCAGCCCGCTCGACGCCGACCAGGATGGGCAGAATGCGCACGACGGTCGCCAGGATTTCGTCCAATTCCGAAAACGAGACAACCGCCTGGGCAACCTGCAACAAGGCCGCCGAGGCATAGGCCTGCTCCTGGGCTGAATCATACAGGCGCGCGTTCTCGATGGCGACGGCGGCATAACTGGCAAAGGTGGTGGTCATGGCGTGGGCTTCGTGACCGTAACGCCCCGGCGTGTGATGGGCAAGGGTCAGGATGCCGACCGCCTGGTCGCCGATGCGCAGGGGCGCGGCAATCGAGGAGTAATTGTCGCCAAATCCGCCGACGATGCCTGAGGGGCCGGTCGGCTCTCCGGGCTTGCGGATGATGGGCTGGCGGGTCAGCAGGGCACGGGCCAGCGCGGCGCGCGCGTCGGCGGAGTCGTAGCGGACAGCGTTCAAATCCCCAATCCCCGCGCCATGTGCGGCGGCGCAGTAGATGTCTTCTTCCTCCAGTAACCAGATGGCGGAAATATCGGAGGGCAGGTTGCGCTCCAGTTCGGTCAGGATGGTGTCCAGCACCTGCTCGAGGCTCGCATTGGCTGAGAGCAGGACAGCCACTTCGCGCAGGCTGTCGGCCACCTGCCGCCGCCACTGTTCGGAGCGGTACAGGTCGGCGTTGCGAATGGCCGCCGCAATCGTATCAGACAGAGTCTCGAAGAGCAGGCGGTCTTCCTCATCGAAGGTGTTCAACTGGTCGCTCTGGATGTCCATCACACCGTAGACCTGCTCATTGAAAATGAGCGGACAGACGAGTTCCGATTTTGTGTCGGCGGGCGGCAGGGGCGTTGGGCGGTAAAGCGGCTCCTTTGAGACATCGTTGACCATCATCATCTCGCCCGTGCGGGCAACGTGCGGAACCAGGCCATCGGGGTCGTCCAGGCTGAGCATATAGCCTTCGAGCGCGGCGGAACGCTCGCCCGAACCGGCTTCGTAATGAATCTGGCGGCGGTTGGGATGCACCGTGAACAGGTGAACATAAGAATAGTTGAAACGATGCTGGATAATCTGGGCGACTTCCTGCATCAGTTCGCGCAGGTTCAGGAAGGAGGTGATTTGCTTGCTGACCTCGGCAACCGCCTTCAACTGCTCGGCGCGACGGTTCAGCGCACCGTAGAGACTTGCCCCTTCGATGGCGACGGCAATCGTATCGGAGAGGGCGCGCAAGACCAGCAAGTCGAGCGGATGAAAAGCCCGCGCTTTGTCACTCTGGATATCCAGCACACCGACAACCGACGACTCGACCTTGAGCGGCAGGGCCACCTCGGAGCGGGTTTCGGGCAAACTGTCAACATGACGGTAGCGCGGCTCCTCGTGGATGTCGTTGGCAATCACTTCCTCGCCGGTCTGGGCGACGTGTCCAATCAGGCCCTGCCCCAATTCGGCCTGCATGACCGGCGCATTGGCGCGCCCTTTGCGGCGGGTCGCCCCGCCCGCGCTGGCGCGAAAACGCAGGCCGGTTTTGTCGTCGTCCAGCGTAAAAATGGCGACGTAATAATAACGAAAAGTATTTTGAATCAGGCGCACCACTTTCAGGCACAATTCATCCAGGTCTGAAAGATTGGCGATTTGCGCGCTGACCGTCCGCACGAGGTTCAATTGGCTGATGCGCCACCTTTCAACGCTGACCCGGTGCCAGGCAATCAGGGCCACCGAAGCAGCGCGGGACAGGCCCTCGAGCAGGTCTATCTCGCGTTTGCGGAATACCCGCCCGTTGGCGCGCCGGAGCGCAATCACGCCCAGGCTTGAATCTTCGTGCCGGAGCGGAATCGCGACGACCGGCTGACCGTCTTCTTCACTACGAATCGGTTCTTCCGCTTTGAGCGCCTGTGACATCGCTTCAAGCGCGGGCTGCGCCGGGAAGGGCTTCTCGACCCAATCGGGCAGACGAAAGAGTTCGTCGTCCAGCCACAGTTCAATTTCAGTGTTTGGGAAAATATCCCCCGCAACTTCGAGCAGGGTATCGCGTTGTTGGGCAAAGGTAGTAGCCGCCAGGATACGTTCGCCCAGGCCAAAAAGTTTACGCCAGCCCGATTGAACGGCCTGCGGCTGGGGCGGCGGCGCGGGCGAAGGGCAATGTTTGACCAGGGTCAGGGTGTTGCTGCCGTCTTCCGAAAAATCGAAGCGCACTTCGTCCATCAGTTTATGGATGAAAAACAGGCCCAAGCCGCCAATCGCGCGGTCTTCGAGCGAGGCCTCGACATCCGGCGGGTTTACATCGCCGGGCTTGAACGGATGCCCCCAATCCCGCAGCACAATCGTCAGCGTGCCAGGCTCGACGCGCGTGAAGACTTCGATGACGCCGTCATCCGCTCCCTCGTAGGCATGTTCAATAATATTCGTAGATGCCTCGTCCACCGCCAGTTGGATGTTGTAGATTTCCTTGTCAGAAAACCCGACCTCGCGCGCGGCATGGGCGGCAAAGTCTCGAATATCGTCGAGGGTTTCAAATTGAGCCGGGAATGTTTTTGTGTGCATGAAGTTTTGTGATTAAGTCATAAAACACAAACCGCCCCCAACCTGCTGGCGAGGCGGCCTGTGAACAACAATCAGTGCAGATTGGCTTTTTGATAGCAAAGAATTCCAGATTACATGTTACCTACGGCGGCGGTGACATCCGGGTAAATCTGGAACAGGGAGGTAAATCCGGCCAGTTCGAGGGCGGCGTGAATATTCTCCGGCACACTGGCAAAGACAACCTCGCCGCGATTATAGCGTTTGCAATTGCGCTGCGTTGCAATCAGGGCGCGAAAACCGGCGCTGGACATGTATTCCAGTCCGGTCATGTCGAGCACAATCCTGTAGCGTCCGCCATTGACAACGGCCTCGAGCGCTTCCGCCAGTTTCGGCGCGGTGGCGCTATCGACTCGCCCATTCACCACGAGCAGGTCACAGTGTTTAAATTGCTGGGTTGTGACTTCCATTAAGCCTCCATAGAGAATCAAATAATCCGATGATAAATCAGCCCTTTGGCTAGTTTATTATACCCGCTTCGGCTAAAAAGTACACAATGCGCGATTGGGTTCCCTGATATTTGCAATAAAAAAGGCTGCATTTTGGGAGTTTATCGCGGGAATTCCCATCAGAATCCCAGCCCGAAGTATTCGCCGCCCAACTTGAACCCGGCCACTTCCAGGCGCGGGCTGAAGACCGGACGAATACCGGTCGAGCGCAGTTCACCCTTGACTTTGCCATCCGGCCCGATGCCGCTCTGGTTGAACTTGTAAATATCGGTCAGGGTGACAACGTCGCCTTCCATGCCGACCACCTCGGTAATCTGGACGGCCTTGCGCGACCCGTCCGGCAGGCGGCTCATGTGGACGATTAAATCCAGGGCCGAGGAAATTTGTCGACGCAGGGCCATGACCGGCAATTCAATTCCCGACATTAGGGCGGTCGTCTCTAGGCGGGCAATCGCGTCGCGCGGGGTGTTGGCATGGATGGTGGTCAAAGAACCGGAGTGGCCGGTGTTCATGGCCTGCAGCATGTCAAGGGTCTCGCCGCCGCGCACCTCGCCCACCACCAGCCGGTCGGGGCGCATTCGCAGGGCGTTGCGCACCAAATCGCGGATGCTGACCGCGCCGGTTCCGTCCACGCCCGGTAATTTGGTCTCCATCTGGATGACGTGACGCTGGCTCATCTGCAACTCGACGGCGTCTTCGATGGTGATAATACGTTCGTTTTCGGGAATATAGGTCGAGAGCACGTTCAGCATGGTGCTTTTGCCTGAACTGGTATTGCCCGAAATCAGAATGTTCATGCGCGCGATAACACAGGCGCGCAAAAATTCGGCCATGTAGGAGGTCAGCGTGCCGAACTGAAGCAAATCATCGGCGGTCATCCGGTTGCGCATGAATTTGCGGATGGTGATAACCGGCCCGGTTACGGAAACAGGCCGAATGGCAATATTGACCCGCGAGCCATCCGGCAGGCGCGCGTCGGCGGTCGGGTTGTCGTAATCGACCCGGCGTCCGAGCGGCAGCAGGATGCGGTCGATGATTTGCATGACATGGGTTTCGCTCTCAAAACGGATGTCTGTTTCCCACAATTTCCCGTTGCGTTCGATAAAAACCAAATCTGGCCCATTGACCATGATTTCGTTGATGTACTCATCCTGTAGCAGCCATTCGAGCGGGCCATACCCAATCAGGTCAGCCAGCACACTGGCAATGATTTGCTCGCGCACATCGGAAGGCATGTTTTGTGCGCCGATCGCATCCATGGCGGAGGCAAGTAATTTCTGCACATGCTCGCGGCTGGAACTTTTTGGCCCGGAGATTTTCTGCAATTCGGGCGTGACCATTTCCAGCAGGCGCTTCTTGACCTGCTGGGCGCGCGCTTCGAGCAGAATAGGCGGCAATACCTTTACAAGATTATCAGCCATCGCAAACCTCCGTCAGGTTAAAAAACGCGGGACATGCTTGATTGTACTCTCGAACGTTGACACTTCCCCCTAATTCGAGTATCCTTCCGCCTTGTCCGGGCAGGCCCGGCGCGGCGGGACTTTGTGAACCTCGTCAGGTCCGAAAGGAAGCAGCGATAAGCGAACGTTTCCGGGTGCCGCCGGTCTCCTGCCCGGATATTTTTATTTAACCACCGCTCTTTCCCAGCAGTTCATCGCTCAACTCATCCAGCCGCAGGCTAATCACCTGGCTGGTGGTATCGCGTCCTTTGGTGATGCCGTAAATCACATCCGCCGCCTGGACGGTGTTGCGGTTGTGGGTGACGATGATGAACTGGGTCTGCTGCCCCAACTCGCTCAGTAAATCGCGGAAGCGGCCCACATTGGCCTCATCGAGCATGGCATCCACCTCGTCCAGCACGCACAGTGGCGTCGGTGAGACTTTAAGCAGCGAGAAGACCAGCGAGATGGCCGTCAGCGAACGCTCGCCGCCCGAAAGCAAGGCCAGGCCTTGTTCGCGGCGACCGGGCAGGCGGGCCTCGATGTCGATGCCGGTCTCGGTCAGGTTATCGGGGTCGGTCAGCACCAGGCGGGCCGAGCCGCCGCCAAACAGGCGCGTGAAAATGGCCTTGAACTCAACCGCCACCAGTTCAAAAGTCTTGAAAAATTCTCGGCGGGTCAATTCGTCCAGTTCAGCAATCACCTCACGCAAATCGGATTCAGCCTGCTTCAAATCCTCCACCTGGGCAGACATAAAATCGTAACGCTCGCGCACCGACTCATACTCCTGCTGGGCGTCCATATTGACCGCGCCCATGCGCCGCAGTTGGGCGCGTTTTTGATTTAGACTCTCGTCCAAATCAGGGGCGAGTTCGGTCACAACTGGCAATTGCTCAACCATTTCTCCCAGCGGCAGCGGCACCGGGCCGGAAACGTCCGTATGATAATCGAACTGCACCAGGCCAAAATCTTCCTCAATCCGACGGCGCAGGCTTTCGAGCGTCTCCTGTTTGCGATTCAGGTCGATTTGGGCCTGGGCGTTGTAACGCTCCACCTGGGCCAGCGCGCGCTGGGCATCGGTTTCACGGTTTTGCAGGTCAGTTTCTTCTTTTTCAGCCTCGGCCAGGGACACTTCAGCGGGCTCAATTTTCAGGTTAAAGACTTCAATCTGTCCTTGCAATTGACCTTCCTGCGCCAACAGGGAGGTTTTTTCCTGCTCAAGCCGCTCAAACGAAGCATCGACCTCTGCCACCCGGCGGCGGGCGGCTTCGATTCGCGTTGCAACCGACTGGAGGGCCTGTTCACGCTCGCCGCGGCGATTGCGCGCATCTGAAACCGTGCGCTCGGAGACCTGCACGCGCGTGCCCCAATACGTCACCTGCGAACCCAACTCGTCGAGGGCCAGGGCGGCCATTTCGCCGTTCAACCCACGCATCGTTACCTGAGCTTCGTCCAGTTTTTCCTCGACTTCTTCCAATTCCAAATCGGCGCGGCTCGAATCCTTCTCCGATTGGGTCAATTCCGATTTCAGGGTATCCTTCTGCCCGGCCTGCCAGTCACGCTGGCGGCGCGCGCTCTCGGCAGAAAGCCCGGCCTGTTGTTCATCGCGGGAGGCTTCGTTCAGGCGTTTGCGCGCCTCGCCCAATTTCGATTCCTGCGCCGAAATCTCCTTCTGCGCAGCGGAAATTTCCGCTGCCAGCCGGTTCAAGGTCTCGTAGAGCGTCTCCAGCCCGGCGTTGGCAGCGTTGAGGGCCTCGACCAATTCCCGTTTTTCACGAGTCCGGCCCAGGGTCGCGGCGCGCGTCTCCTTGCCAGCCTGGATTAAACCGTCCGGGCGGAAGACCTCGCCCTTGAGCGTCACCAGGCGCATCCCAGGCAGGGCATCCCGCAGGCGTTTGGCAGCGGCGCGGTCACGCACCAGAATAGTCTTACCCAGCAGGGCGTCCAGCGCCGGGCGCAGTTCATCTGTTGTCTGGATAAAGGCTGCGGCGGGGCCCAGAATATCCCCGTCATCGGGAATTTTGGCTACACGCTCACCCTTGACCGTTTCGACGGGCAGCAGGAGCGTTCTACCCGTTTGCTTTTGTTCCAGATATTCGAGGGCCGATTCCACGCCCGCGGCGTTTTTAAAGACGACCGCGTCCAGGCCGTCCCCCAGGGCGGCGGCGATGGCGGTTTCGTATTCGGCGGGCACTTCGAGGGATGCGGAAAATGCGCCCTTCGCGCCCTGTAATTTGGCTTGCAGCAAGGCGCGCGCGCCCTCGGCATAACCGGTCAGCGAGGCTTCGGCCTTTTCGAGCACGTCGAGTTGAGCCTTCAAACGAGCCTGCTCGGCCTGACGCTGATTGCGCTCATCGAGCAATTTGCGCCGCTCGGACTCTTGTTCGCCCAGCGTTTGGCGCAATGCCGTTAATGTGGCTTCAATTTCCTGGAAGGTTTTCTCAGCCCCCGCCCGCGCCTTTTGGGCCGACTGGTGCTTTTTATCAGCGTCTTTGGCGCCTTGCTCGGCGGTGGCGATGGCGATATCGGCCTGCTGGAGTTTCTGGCGCTGTGAGTCGATGCGGTTTTTGAGTTCGT
>JAWOIR010000370.1:0-9254 GCA_046484545.1 Anaerolineales bacterium | reverse complement strand
GTTGTCCGTTTTTCGAGCCGGTCGCTGGCCGCGCTCAAGGACTACCTGGCCGCCCGCGCTAAATTGGATGGAAGTTCGGGCCGCCCGCTCGGTTCGCTGGCGCTTTTTGCGCGTCACGACAAGGGTGCCGGAAAAAAGGTCAAGCCCATCAGCACGGCTACCGGTCGGCACATCGTAGAAGACCGAACGCGGGAAATTCTCGGCCACGATTTTGACGGGCACATCACCCCGCATTCCTTCCGGCATTACTTCGTCACCACCGTGCTGCGTGCTTCGGGCAACCTGAAACTGGCCCAGGAGTTGGCACGCCATACCAACATCAGCGTCACCCAGCGCTACGCCCATTTATCAGATGATGAACTGGACAAGGGGTATCACGAGATATTTGAATAGGACGACTACCTCCCCCAGCGCGGTTGCCATTCGGACGTGAAATTATTCGTCAGGCGCGTTGGATTACTTCCATCCGGGCGCATGATGTAGATTTCGTTGTTGCCGTCCCGAAACGAGGTAAACGCAATCCAGTTGCCATCCGGCGACCACGACGGCCCCAGGTTATCGCCCCCGTTGGTCAGTTGTTGCAGCCCTGTGCCATCAATGTTAATAACGTAAATATTGCGATCGCCAAATGGCCCGGCGTAGAAGGCCAGCTTGGTCCCATCCGCCGACCAGGTGTTACGGCCACCCATGTCGCCTAAATTCGTCACCTGGCGGACGTTCGAACCGTCCGCGTTCATGACGAACAACTGGCGGCCTCCCGCTCGCGCCGAAGCAAAGGCTATCATCGAGCCGTCCGGCGACCAGGTCGGGTCCAGGTCGGGCCGGTCGGTCAGCGCGCGCGGATTGCTTCCGTCCGCTTTCATTATCCACAATCCGCGCGAGCCGTTTGTGAAGACAATGCGGCTGCCATCGGGGGAAAGTTCAGGGGCATACAGGCCGCCAATATTATTGGTCAGGCGTTGTAAATCCGTGCCGTCAGTTCGGATGGAATAAATCTCAAAACTTCCGCTGTGGCGCGAGGAGAAGTAAATCGTTTTGCCGTCCGGTGAAAGCGAAGCGTAAAAAGCAGTCGCATCCAGGAAAGTCAGTTGGGTTTGCCCGCTGCCATCCGCATTCATGATGCAGATTTGGTCAATTTGTTTGACGAAGCAGGTGTACACAATTTTGCCGACGGGAGGCGAATCGCCCCAGGAGCCGGGAACGGGCGAAGGGACAGGCGCGGGGGCAAGCGTTTCAGCAGCCAATGCCGTCAGGGTTGGTAATACCGTAAGGACAGGTGTCGGCGACTCGATGGCAAGCGTGCTGGCGGCTGGCGCGAGGGTCGGAAACGCCAGCACTTCCGTCGGCACGGATTGTCCGCCCGTCCTGGGCGGGTTTTGCCACAGGTAGAAAAACACCGCCATGATAGCGCATAAGGCTGCCACCCCGCAGCCCGAACCAAGCAGGAGAAGTTTGTCGAATTTGGTAAAAAACCGGTCGCGTGATTCCATCGGCTACCTCGCTCCAAAAACGCTGAGCAATTCCGTTTGCGCGCGCGGCGCAATGACCAGCACATTTTGCTCGATGTTTCGCAGGTGTGTCTCGACCAGCGCCGGGCCAATGCCTTCCGGCGCGTAGACGGTAAAAAGTGCGTTCCTCGTCTGCGGGCTGATTTGGGTACGCTCGTCCGGCCCGTAGATGATGCTGGAGAGAATGCCCGTGCTGTCGGCGATGAACATATCTCCGGTTTTCAGGGTTTGCTCGAAGCCGCGCAGGGTCACGTAAGTTTCGCCGCCCTGGGACGCGTTAAGAGTCACCGGCAATTGCAGCGAATCCAGGTCGTGCCCGGCAGTCAGCAGCAGGTCGTCCATTTCGGCCATGAACATCGCCTCGACCAGCGCCGCCACGCCCGGAATGGATTTTCCTTTGAGCAGGATGGATTCGAGCTGCAACTGGACGTGATAGGTCTTTTTAAAGCGCTTGTAATAGGCCTCGTAAGCCTCGAGCACGGGGTGCGCCGCAATTTGCGGGCGTTCCTGCCCGGCAAATCGGGCGCGGATTTGTTCCTCAAGCGCGGTCTTTTGTTTTTCCAGTTCGGCATGATGCGGCGGGTTGATGACCCCGCGCATGACCAGCACGCCCGCGTGGGCGTTGGGGTAGGCTTTTTTCCAGCCTTCAGAAACTTGAAACATTGTATATTCTCCTGAATCTGTATCGCCGCCTTCAGGCGGTTACCCGCGCTCACGGCGCAATCCGCTCAGCCTTCATTATCACATAAGCCTCGTAAGCCGCCAGCAGGGCCTTCGTCCAGACCCCCACCCTGCCCTCCCCCACCGGCCTGCCGTCTATGGCGATAATCGGGACGACGCCGCGCGAACTGCTGGTCAGGAAGGATTCGTCGAAGGGTTCGTCCAGCGCGGGAGCGCGATATTCGACATCCAGCCCCTGCCCTCTCGCCAGGCGGATGACGGCGCGACGCGTGACCCCCAATAGGATTCCGTTTCGGGACGTGACCAACTTCCCGGCCTGGATGACGTAAAAGTTGCTGGTCATGCCTTCGAGAACTTTTCCATTTCGGCAAAGCAGGACTTCAAAAATGTCGTTTTTTACTCGCTGGCGCAAGTCCGCGCTGGACTGGATGAAAGCCGTCGATTTCAGGCGCGGCGACCGGCGGGTTGTCTCCACGCTGACGACCTTGACTCCGCGCCGGTAGGTCTCAGGGCTGAGGGGCGTAAACGGCTGGATGGTCACGAATACGGTCCCAGCCTGGTCTGAGACGCCCAGGGTCAGCCGCAGACGAGATTCGGCACCCATAGCGGAACAGGTTTCAGCAAGAAAACGTCTCAATTCCCCTTCCGAAACATCCGGCCTGACGTTTTGAACGGCAGCTGGCCTGTAGAGACGCTCGAGGTGGGCTTGCAGGCCAAGCGCCTTTGTGCCGTCCGCATAGGTGCGAAAGGTGGTGTACAGGCCCTGGGGCAGTTGGCGGCTGGCTTGATCGAGGCTGGCGGCGGTCAGGGGCAGTTCGCGCACCCCGCCGGGAGTCAGTTGGAAGGTTTTCATGTCTAAATCATACTCCCTTCGGCTATAATTTGCCATTGATTTACAGAGTCGAAAATCCCCCGATTTTTGCGTTGCGTTCCACTCTAAAGTTTCCTGGCTTTGGAGTCCATTTTTTTGTTGGAGAAGATGTTGTTGATAAAGAAGGCTCTCAATTTTTACCGTGACCGCGAGTATTTTTCGAGCATCCTGCGCATTGCGCTGCCGATTGCCACCCAAAACCTGGTGATGGCTTCGCTTAATATGGTCAATATCCTGATGATTGGACAGTTGGGAGATGCCGAATTGGCGGCGGTGGGGCTGGCCGGGCAGATTTATTTCCTGGTGCACCTGATTTTGTTCGGGGTTGCCAGCGGCGCTTCGATGTTCACGGCGCAGTTGTGGGGCAAGGGCGATGTTCGCAATCTGCGGCGCGTGCTGGGATTTTCGCTCAAGTTGGGGCTGCTGGGTTCGGGCGTTTTTTGGGCGCTGGCCATCTTTTGGCCGGAAAACGCCATGCGCTTTTATTCGGAAGACCCGGCTGTAATTGCGCTGGGGGCCGAATACCTGCGGATTTTTGGCTGGTCGTACCCGTTTTTTGCGGTCACGTTTGCTTATGCTTTTGTGATGCGTTCAACCAAAAATGTGCGCACCCCCATGCTGGTGACGGTTTTTGCGTTGACGCTCGGCATTTTCCTGAGTTATGGGCTGATTTTCGGCCAGTTTGGCTTGCCGGAGATGGGCATGATGGGCGCGGCCTGGGGCAGCCTGGCCGCTAAAGTGATTGAGAGCCTGTTGATTTTGGTGGCGGTCTATTGGCGGCGCACAAACCCGGCAGCAGCCACCTGGCGGGACATTTTGGAGTTCGATTGGGGCTTTATGGCGAAGGTGATGAAGCCGGTGCTGCCGGTTGTGACCAACGAGCTGGTCTGGGCGCTGGGGATTACCACCTATTATGCGATTTATGCCCGCGTCGGCACGGACGCGATTGCGGCCATCAACATTGTGACGGCTGTCGAGCAGATGATTTTCGTGGCTTTTTTCGGAATTGGTAATGCAACCGCGATTCTGGTCGGTAATTTAATCGGGGAGGGCAAAAAAGAACAGGCCTTTGTATTTGCCGGCCGCTCGATTGGCCTGCAAATACTCATCGGCCTGATTCTTGGTCTGGCGCTTTACGCTTCGGCTGATACGGTCCTTGGTTTTTACAAGGTTTCAGATTCGGTCATTGAAAGCGCGCGCGCCATTATCGTTGTTGCTTCCTCGGTGGCCTGGCTGAAAGGCACGAATATGCTGGTCATCGTTGGCGTGATGCGGGCCGGGGGCGATACGCGCTTCATGCTGGTGCTCGAAGTGGCCGCCATCTGGATGGTGGGTGTCCCGATTGCGGCGTTTGCGGCCTTTGTACTGCATCTCCCGGTACACCTGGTCTACCTGATGGTGATG
The DNA here is from genome assembly GCA_046484545.1 of Anaerolineales bacterium. Taxonomy (GTDB): domain Bacteria; phylum Chloroflexota; class Anaerolineae; order Anaerolineales; family Villigracilaceae; genus UBA8950. The sequence goes on along the minus strand of JAWOIR010000370.1, from coordinate 4,790 downwards.
ATTGAGGAAACCTTCAAGTTCGGCGTGTGCCTGTGGCGATTCTTCTCACGGCGTTGGATTAAGGATTTGACTCATACGCTGGCGGAGTAAATTGCCCTTCGATAGCAGCATCCTGCGGACGCCCCTAAAGGGGCGAGGAGATTACCAAAAAATAGCCTATCGGGGCAGCACAAGCCGCCCCGATAGGCTATTTTTTGAATGTGTTCCCCTACGGCTGGATGGCCTTGTAGAATATTACTTCGCCTTGCTCAAATTTCAGGACGTTAATCGGCTTGCGCGGGTCGCCGCTTTCGACGAAGTCAATCATACCGGAAACGCCTGTGTAAGCAGGCAGGTTATACAGCCCATCGCGAATGGCGGCGGGGTCGAAAGATTGCTCCAGTTCAATGGCTGCGAAAATCATGTTGAAGGCGTCAAAAATCAACCCGGCAGAGTCGAGCGGTTCGGTGTTGAAAACGGCCATATATTCGTTGATAAAGACCTCGTTTTCAGGAGTTCTGACCTTGACGGAATATGTGGTGGTCGCATACGTGCCCTCGAAGTCGGGCAGATTGACCAGCAGCAGTGAGTCCCAGCCGTCGCTGCCGATTAGGTGGCCGCCATAGCCCATTTTGCGCAGGGAGGCCACCTGGTAAGCCGCATGGGCCGGGAAAACCGGCAACAGCACCAGGTCGGGATTGGCCTCGATGATGCGCGCGAAGTGGTCGTCCATATCCCAGTCGTTCGGGTCGAACGGTTCGCTGGCAACGATTAGGCCGCCATAGTTGATAAAACTTTCGGAAAACATCAGGGCCAGACCAGATGAATAAGGGTCTTCCTGGTCGTACATCACGGCGACGCGGCGGGCGCGCAGGTCGCTATAAGCCAGGTCGGCCAGGGCAACTGCCTGCAAGTCGTCGGTGAAAGTGGCGCGGAAGACGAAGCGGCGGTTCTCGGTGGTCAGCGGGTTGGTGGATGTGCCGCTTATCATAGGTATACCGGCTTCTTCGGCAATGCCGCCGACGGGAATGGCGTCGCCGCTGTATTGCGGGCCGACAAGCGCCACAACGCCTTCTTGCTCGATTAAGCGGCGGGCGGCGGCAACTGCTTGTTCGGCGTCGTTTTCAGTGGACGCTACGACCAATTCGACTGGATGAGAACGACCGTTAATGCGCAGCCCCCCGCTGGCGTTAATTTGGTCGACAGCCAGTTCTGCGCCGTTCAGGCTCGGCTGACCGGATGAGTTAATGGTCATGGCCTCGCCTTCGAGGTAGACAATCAACCCGATACGGACGGGTTCTGCCTGCGCCCCACCACATGCGGAGAGCGAGACAAGCGCAAACAGGGTAACAAGCAAAATACTCAACAGAGGTTTCATTGGCAGTCTCCTTTTCTGTCTTTAAACAATTGTACAAAGATATTACCAGTATACCAAGCACAACAGCAATTCCAAATCTGAAAAACAAAGGCATTCACTAAAGGAAGATGAATCACCCCACCCCCTTCCCAGCAGGAGGGGTAGGGTGATGTTGCATGCACCAATTTTGTCCAATTTCAAATTTTTCCCTTGACAATTCTGCGAGGCAGGTGATAAACTGTTCAGCGTTAATCTAATCCTAATAAAAGGAGGCGCACTTCATGAGCAACAATCGGTTCAAAGTCTTTTTCGGCGTTCGTGTTTTAGGCAACGCTGTTTTGATTCCTTCTCGAAGTGCGCCTGTTGACCGCTGACAGTCAACCCGTGTCGTGATTTTTGACCGTGTGCGCACTCGCACACGGTCTTTTTTTTCGTTCTGTTCCAAGGAAAGCAACTCATGAACATCACTGCAAACACCCCTGTTTTATTCGACCTGCGCCAGACTCAGGAGAAAAATCGTCTGCGCGGATTGTGGCGCATGTTGGCTGGCTATCGCCTGGCTTATGCCGGGGCAACTGTGACCCTGGCAGTTTCCGCGCTGGCAAAGACGGCCACCCTGTTCCTGCTGCGCTACTTCGCCGATGTCATCGGCGGCGACGCCCAACCGCTGGCCGCCGGCTTGCAGGCGACTTACATTTACATCGCGCTTGGTTTTCTCGGTCTGGCGCTCTTCGAAGGCGGATTCTCGTTTATGTCCGGGCGGCTGGCTGCTTACACGGCTGAGTCGGTGGCGCGGCGGGTGCGCGATTTCCTTTTCGACCACCTGCAGCGATTGAGTTTCACCTATCACGGCGAGACTCCTACCGGCGAACTCATCGAGCGCTGCACCTCCGATGTGGACGCAGTGCGCCGCTTTTTCAGCGACCAGGCCATCGGCGCAGGGCGCATTGTGCTGCTCTTCGTCATCAACTTTGTCGCCATCCTGAGCCTGAACGTGCCGCTGGGTTTGGTCTCGATTATCGTCATCCCCTTTATCCTGATTGTCTCGGTCTGGTTCTTCAAAAAAGTGACCACAGCATACGAGAAATACCAGGAACAGGAAGCGGTGCTCTCGACCACCTTGCAGGAAAACCTGACCGGCGTACGCGTGGTCAAGGCCTTTGCCCGCCAGGAATACGAGAAAGGCAAATTCGAGAAGGACAACTGGGAAAAGTTCCTGCGTGGCAAAATTCTGTTGTTACTGCACTCACTTTTCTGGCCGCTCTCGGATATCGTTCTCAGCCTGCAAATGCTGGGTGGGTTCATCTTCGCCGCGTTCCTGGCGATTGACGGAACCATCACCATCGGCACCTATGTTGCTTATGTCGGCCTGGTCATCTGGCTTATCTGGCCGATTCGCAACCTGGGCCGCCTCATCGTGCAGACCTCCACCGGCCTGGTTTCGTATGGCCGCTTGATGGACATGGTCAAACAGGAACAGGAGCCGCTGGCCGAGGGCAAAGTCCACCCGGACAGCCCGGTCAAGGGCGAACTGGTCTTCCACAAGGTCTGCTTTGAGTACGAAAAAGACCAGCCTGTTTTGAAAGACATCTCTTTCAGCCTGAAGCCCGGGCAGGTGGTCGCGCTCATCGGCTCGACCGGTTCGGGCAAGACCACCCTGGTCAACCTGCTGCCGCGTTTCTACGACTACACCAGCGGCTCGCTCAAACTGGACGGCGTCGAGTTGACGGATTATCCGCGCGAGTACCTGCGCAAGCAGATTGGCATCGTCGAGCAGGAACCTTTCCTGTTCAGCCGTTCCATCCGCGAGAACATTTCGTACGGGGTTGGGCGCGCGGTGACGGATGATGAAATCGAACGCGCCGCCCGCGCTGCCGCTGTGCATGAGGTCATCCTGAACTTTCCCGACGGCTACAAGACCCTGGTTGGCGAAAAAGGAGTGACGCTCTCCGGCGGGCAGAAACAACGCGTGACGATTGCCCGCACCCTGCTCAAGAACCCGCGCATCCTGATTCTGGACGATTCAACTTCCAGCGTGGATACCGAGACCGAAGCCGACATCCGCCAGGCGCTGGACGACCTGATGGAAAATCGCACCACTTTCATCATTGCCCATCGCATCCAATCGGTGATGAAAGCCGACCTGATTCTGGTGCTCGACAAAGGCGAAATCGTCCAGTCTGGCAAACACGAAGAACTCGTCACCCAGGAAGATGGCATTTATCGCAAGATTTACGACATCCAGACGCGGGTGGATGATGAGTTGCAGCAGGAAATCACTGCTGCCTAAAAGGATGAAGGATGAATTATGAAAGATGAAAAAGAGCAAGACCTGAAGGTACGAACGAAAGCCTTTGCGCTGCGAATCATCCGGCTGTATAGCAACCTACCCAAGACAACCGAATCACAAGTTATGGGCAAACAGGTACTGCGCTCTGGTACATCGGTTGGCGCTCATTATCGCGAGGCCTATCGCGCAAAATCCGACGCTGATTTCATCAGCAAGATGGAAGGCGGCCTACAGGAACTTGACGAAACGGGTTACTGGCTTGAATTACTGGTTGAGTCTGAGGTTGTCCAGGCTGAAAAGCTTGAATCGCTTATGCAAGAGACCGACGAATTGACGGCGATTTTTGTCTCAATTGTAGTCAAAGTAAAAAATCGTATTAATCAATCACGAAAACCACGAAACAGCGATAAGGCTGGTGGATGATTTTCTTCATCCTTCATCCCCCATCCTTCATCCTTTGGAGACATTATGAGTGACGAACTTATCGAAATTGAAGAAGAAGAACACACCAGCCCACTGACCGGCCCGGTGCTGCAACGCATTGTCGGGTTGCTGCGTCCGCACTGGAAATTTACCGTCGGGTTTGTAATTGCCATCCTGCTGACCTCGGCCCTGGACGGTGCATTTACCTACATCAACAAGGATATCATCGACAGGGGTATCGCTCTCGGTGACCGCACAGCGGTTTGGAACCTGGCGATTCTGTACGGCGTTTTTGCCCTGCTGCAATCCGGCTTTGTGTTCCTGTTCATCTACATGGCCGGTATCCTCGGCGAGCGCATCCAGTACGACCTGCGCAAAATGCTGTTCAACCACCTGCAGGACCTGTCGCTTTCGTACTACTCCCAAAACGCAGTAGGCCGCCTGATGGCGCGCGTAACCTCCGACACGGTCAAAGTCTCGGACTTGATGACCTGGGGCTTGCTCGACATCACCTGGGCTATCACGAATATCACCACCTCGGTAGTCTTCATGCTCATCATCAACTGGCGGCTGGCACTGATTGTGATGGTCATCCTGCCGGTGCTCACGTTCATTGCCATCCAGTTCCGCACACGCATCCTGGTCGAGTTCCGCAAATCGCGACCCCCCAACTCGAAGATTACCGGCGCGTACAACGAGAACATCCAGGGCGTGCGTGTGGTCAAGGCTCTGGGGCGTGAA
>JAWOIR010000200.1:0-6300 GCA_046484545.1 Anaerolineales bacterium | reverse complement strand
TTTTGTATTCTATTCTTCGGCTTCTTCTTCGTCGTCGTCTTTCTTCTTGTCGATGAGTTCCGGCTCGGCGCCTTCTTCCTCGCCTTCCTCCGCGGTCTCCTCTTCAAAGACTTCTTCGACCGTGCTGGTCGCAATGACAATCGCTTCGTCCGGGTCTGCCAGGATTTCCACTTCGGCAGGCAGGTCCAGGTCGCGGACATAGATGCCGTTGCCGATATCGGTCAGGATGGAGATGTCCAGGTCGATGCGCTCGGGCAGGTCATTGGGCAGGGCTTCGACTTCCACTTCGTTCAGGTTGGTCACAACCACAGCGTTGTATTCTTTGACCGCAGGTGCAACCCCGTGCAGGACAATGATAACCTTGGCGCGAATCTTCTCGGTCATCGAGACAGCCTGAAAGTCCAGGTGGGTCAGGATGCCTTTGATGTAATCCTTCTGGCGTTCACGCACCAGGGCCGGGATTTTCTTGCCATCCAGGTCAATCGTAACCACGCTCGACGAGGACAGTTTGGGGATAATCAGGTTGGCGTCATGGGCATCCAACTGAATGGGGGTGGCATCCACCTTGTAGCCGTACACAACGGCAGGCAGCAAACCCTGACGACGCAGATTGCTGACCTGTTTGCCAACGAGCGTTCGTTTGGCGGCTTTCAAAATAACTCTTTCCATCTTTCATACTCCTTGGGCGCCTCTCACCCTGTCACTTGCAGGGTTACCCTCGCCCGACTGAATTTAAACGGCGCGAAATTACGCCGGGTTTGACTTATTTCCTGCGCCCGAACAGCAGGCGGCCAGCCAGCAGGATTAATCCCATCACTACGCCGCTCAACAGACTGGTAAGCAGGGCAGTGCGCTGGTCAACCAGGGTTTCGATGTTGCCGTGAATCTCGCGCCCAATCACCAGACCGGCGCGAAGGTTCCCAGCCTGTACCTGGCGGGCAACCGCCACACCGACCGCAGCCCCATCAGCCATGACGGTATCGGCCAGTATGATACCGGCGTGTCCGTGTAGGTCAACCTTGCTGGCGCTCAGGGCGCCGACTGCGCCCATCTCCAGCGAAGCCTGCTGACTCTCCACCGCCGCAACAGCCGACCGCTCTGCCTGGAATTTCTGGCACTCAAGCGCGGCCACAGCCGACATGCTCATTTCAACTTCGGCGGCCTGAACCACATTAACACTTGACTGGGTGGCGCGCACCAGTTCGGCTTCAATCTTTTCGACACTCACCTGCGACAAATTGACAACCTGGGGAGTCTCTTCGCGTTCCTGGGCATTTTCCTGTTCAGACATGACAGCCTCCGGGCAAAAAACACGCCTCCCCGCGGAGGCGTTGAGTTCAACGATTGAATTTTAGCCTCACGGCGCAGTTTCGTCAAGGCGTACTGTAAAGTCGCCGCTTGTACCGCCGCCTTCAGGCGGTCTTTCACCATACAGTAGTGTAAAATACAGCCCATGCGAAAACTACTTTACCTCACCGTCTTTCTCTCCGGCATGAGCGCGCTGGCCGCTGAATTTGGCGCATCACGCCTGCTGCAAATGCGCTTCAGCAGCATCACCCTCGTCTGGGCGGTCATCATCGGCCTGATTCTGATTTACTTCGCCATCGGCTACGCCCTGGGCGGACGACTGGCGGACCGTTCGCCCAATCTGAGCACCTTCTTCAGCGTCAACGCCTGGGGCGGGCTGACCTTGTGCATCGTCCCGCTGGTCGCCCAACCTGTCCTGCGCTACGCCAGCCTGGCCTCCGACGCGCTCAACTTCCAGGTCATGGGCGCGGCCTTCCTGGCGACCCTGGTCTTGTTCAGCGTGCCCGTCACCCTGCTGGCAATGACCTCGCCCTTCGCCTTGCGGCTGCTCCTGCAAGATTCGCGCAAGGCCGGCAACATCGCCGGAAATGTTTCTGCCATCGGCACCATCGGGGCTGTCATCGGCGCATTCCTGCCGACCTTGTTGCTCTTCGACCTGGTCGGCGCAGCGCGCAGTATTCTCGTTTTCGGCCTGATAATGCTCCTTCTCGGCGCAATCGGCTTGTTGGTCATCGGTCTCAAGCGCAACGCCGCCTTTTTCGGGTTGGCGCTGGCTTTTTTTGTCGGCATTTTCATCTTCGGCGATTTTCACGGCAAGGATACCCCCGGCCAAATCTACGAAGACGAATCGGCCTACAACTACATCGAAGTGCTCGAAATTGATGGTTACCGCTACCTGCGTCTGAACGACGGCCAGGGCGTCCACTCGACCTACCACCCCACCGAACTATTCTACGGCGGCCCCTGGGAACAATTCCTGGTAGGCCCATTTTTTAACGAAGCCCCCTACCGCCCCGAACAAGTCGAACGCATCGCCGTCGTCGGCCTGGCTGCCGGGACGACCGCCCGACAGGCCACCGCCATCTTCGGCCCCATCCCGATAGACGGCTATGAAATTGACCCCAAAATCATCCAGGTCGGGCGCGACTATTTCGAGATGACCATGCCCAACCTGAACGCCTATGCCACCGACGGGCGCTGGGGCATGGAACGTTCTCCCCACCAATACAGCCTGATTATCGTCGACGCCTACAAACCGCCCTACATCCCGCCCAACCTGACCACCCGCGAATTCTTCGGCATCCTGCACGCCCGCCTGGCCACTGACGGCGTCCTGGCCATCAACATTGGCCGCACCGCCAACGACCGCCGACTGATAAACGACCTGGGCGCCACTATCGCCGAGCACTTCCCCTCCATCTACGTCATGGACATTCCTTATACGTTTAATTCGATTCTCTACGCCACGAAAAGCGAAACCCGCCTCGAAAACCTGGTTGCCAACTACAACCTGCTCCAATTGGACGCGGCTTCGCACCCCGCGCTGCTCACCGCTACTGCTGTCACGCTCGCCAACCTGAGAGAAACCCCCTCCGGCGGACGGGTTTACACCGATGACTGGGCCCCGGTCGAATCCGTCACCAACGACATGATTATTCAATTCATCCTCGGTGGCGGGATTGAAATTTTGCAATAAAGACAACTCGTGGCGCGGGATGCTATCCCGCAAAAGCCCCAACAAAAAAGGCAGATTAACAATCCTTCCCACGAAATCGGAAAACCCCATGAAATCTTTTCTCTCCGGCCTGACCTCCGTCCTGACCATCCTCATTATCCCGCTCTTCTTCGTGCGCCTGCTGCTCATCCCTGCCTTCCCGGCCCTTGAATACCGAACCCCCGGCTTCCCCGAAGACAGTTACGGCTTCACCTACGAGGAGCGCGTTCACTGGGCATCGCTCGGCATCGAGTACCTTCTCAATGACGCCGGGCCTGAATTCCTCGGCGACCTGCGCTTCGACGACGGCTCACCGGTCTTCAACCAGCGCGAAGTCGACCACATGCTGGATGTCAAAATCGTCGTCGGCCAAACGCTGACGGTTTTCTACATCGCCCTGGCCTTATTCACCGCCTTCGGCTTTCTCGCCTGGCGGCGCGACTGGGTCGACTCGTTCCGCCTGGGCATCTCACGCGGCGGATGGATTTTGCTCGTCACCCTGCTCACCCTGGGTGGGCTGGCGGCGGTCTCCTTCTGGCAATTCTTCAGCGCCTTTCATGCGCTCTTCTTCGAGGGTGATACCTGGCTCTTCGCCTACTCCGACACACTCATTCGCCTGTATCCCCTGCGCTTCTGGCAGGATGTTGTCCTCTATATCCTAGGCGGCTCAGCCATCACCGGCGGGCTGTTGGGGTGGTTTTTGGGGAAGCGATGACCCATAAAGTAGGGGCAACCCTTAAAGGTCAGGCAAAACACCAATCTCGCCAGGCACAATGCCCAGCTTGGATATCCTTACGAACCAAGCAGGTCGCCCCTACGTCTGACATATCAATAATCCATCCGCAACACCCAGCCCAAAATCGGGTTAATGACTATGTACTGCCGCCTTAAGGCGACTCGCGCAAGCGCGCAGGCTGACGCTTGCGGTACATCAACAAAGCAGGTATTTTATGCCCGGAACGGGTATAATTCCCAACAAGGAGCAAAACCATGCCCGAACTCCTATCGTTAGAAAATCGCGTAGCCCTCGTCACAGGCGGCTCGCGTGGAATTGGCCGCGCCATCGCCCTCGAACTTGCCAAACGCGGCGCGGCTGTCGTTGTCAACTATCACAAATCGCCCGAGGCGGCAGAAAGCGTCGTGGACGAGATTCAGGCGTCCGGTGGGCGCGCGGCCGCAGCCCAGGCCGATGTCTCGGACTTCGAGCAGGCCGCGTCCCTGGTCAAGTTCACCATCGAAACCTTCGGCGACCTGCACATTCTGGTCAACAACGCCGGCATCACCCGCGACGGCCTGATTATGACCATGAACGAAAACGATTGGGACGCCGTCATCGACACCAACCTGAAAAGCACCTTCAACTGCTCGAAAGCCGCCGTGCGCCACATGCTGCGCAAACGCTACGGGCGCGTCATCAACATCTCGTCCGTATCCGGGCAAATGGGCAACGGCGGTCAGACCAATTACTCGGCCTCCAAAGCCGGACAAATCGGCTTCACAAAAGCCCTGGCGCGCGAAGTCTCCGCCCGCAACCTGACGGTCAACGCCGTTGCCCCTGGATTTGTCGACACCGAAATTCTCGACGCCATGTCCCCCGAAATGCTCGAAGCCGCGCTCAAATTTGTCCCGCTGGGGCGCAAAGCCCAGCCCGAAGAAATTGCCTACGCCGTCGCCTTTCTCGCCTCCGACCAGGCCGCCTTCATCACAGGCCAGGTATTGGCCGTTGACGGCGGCATGACCATGATGTAGCCTGAGGAGAACCCCATGAGTGAAACCAAAAGACAAGGCAAGACCACCCTATCACCCGAAGTGCTGATAACGATTACGCGCATGGCGGCCCTGAGCGTCCCCGGCGTCAGCCGCCTGGCACCCATTCCGGCGCGCTTCGACCGTCTGTTCAAGCGCGGGGTCGAGGGCGTCGAGCTCAAGGTCGAAGACGACCTGGTCTACCTCGACCTGTTCCTGGCCCTCAAGCCGGATGTCAACGTGCGCGAAGTCAGCCGCAACGTCCAGCACCAGGTCGCGCGCGCCATCGAGGAAATGGTCGGCATGGATGTCGGCCACGTCAACATCCACATCGAAGACATAGACTACAAAGAGGCCTGAACCTTTCATGAAAGCCCGCACCAGGGCAAGGGCATTGGCCTTGCAAGTACTTTACGAAGTAGATATGGTTGAGCATCTACCCGGCGCTGTCTTTACGCAACGCCTGGAAGACGCCCAAACCGAAGAAGAGAAACCGCTCGATGAGGGTTTGGTCGAATTTGCGCGCCAACTTATCAGCGGCGTCTCGGCCATGACCGGGCAACTCGACCACGCCATCGAACGCTACGCCCCCGAATGGCCCTTCGATCAAATTGCCGCCATCGACCGCAACATCCTGCGCATGGCCACCTGGGAATTTGCTGTCTCGCGCCAAACCCCACTCAAAGTCGCCATCAACGAAGCCGTCGAACTCGCCAAACAATACGGCTCCGACAGCGCCCCACGCTTCATCAATGGCGTCCTCGGCAGCCTGGCCGACCACGAAAACGAACTGCGCCAGGCCCTGGCCGATAAATAACTGCTATTCACCAAGAACAGTTCCCATGCAAATCGGAACTGTTCTTTTTATTGGAGAAAAAAATGGACTCACCCGCCACCCTGACCATCCAGCGCGCCCGCGAACTGCTCCAATCTGGAGAAATCACCCCCGGCGAACTCACCAGCGCCTGTCTCGCCGTTATCGAAGCCAAAAACCCCACGCTGAATGTTTTTGCCGTCAAACCCAGCCCTGATCGGAGTGAAACACAGCCGAAGGGCGAACTCTCCGGAATCCCCATCGCCATCAAAGACATTATCGACGTTGCGGCCCTCCGCACCACCGCCGGGTCACCGCGCTTCTTCGGTCATGAACCAGCCGTCAAAGACGCCCTGGTGGTGGACAAACTCAAATACGCCGGGGCCACCATCCTCGGCAAAGTCAACACCCATGAAATCGCGCTCGGCATCACCGGCATCAACCCGCACACCGGCCCGGTGCGCAACCCGCACAACCCGCAGCGGATTAGCGGCGGCTCATCCAGCGGCAGCGCGGCGGCTGTCGCCAGCGGCATGGCCCTCGGCGCGCTTGGCACGGATACGGGCGGCTCGGTACGCGTCCCGGCCGCCCTGTGCGGCGTGGTCGGATTCAAACCGACCTTTGGACGAGTCAGCACCCGCGGCGTGCTCCCGCTCTCCTGGAATCTCGACCACGTCGGCGTGCTCGCCAAAACCGTTGCCGATGCCGCCCTGCTCTA
>JAWOIR010000182.1:0-11617 GCA_046484545.1 Anaerolineales bacterium | reverse complement strand
CTCGAAAAACATCGCGAATCGCCCATCGGCGGCATGGGTCACGCCTGCGAACTGGAAACTTCCATGATTCTGGCCCTGCGCCCCGACCTTGTCCACATGGACCGGGTCAAGGACGACGTTGATTTCATTGCCACCCCCAACTATTACATGGACTGGGTCGAGGGCGGCGCACTCGTGGCGAATCCGCCCTGGGACGACGATTCGCGCTACGGGGCGTACGGCGCGGGCAGCCTCAGTACAGCGGAAAAAGGCCAGGTCTGGCTACAGGCTGCCATAACGGAAAAAGTCGAACACATCCACGAAATCCACGAGCAACACCGGCGGCGCGAGCAACGCCGCAAGGAGGGATTTGGCAATTGGGGAAATACCCAAAGGGAATAATTTTCATTACATGCAAGGCGCTGGCCGACATGCTGCCAGACCAAGGAATAATTTTCTTTTGATTAAACAACAACTCCCCGAGATGTTCTTCAGGGAGTTGTTGTTTTCGTTCGCCAGTATTAAGTTCAGGCCGCCATGTGTGCCATTACCGGCCGAAACTTATAGCCGTACACAATCACGCCGCGCTCGTCGCCGTCGTTGCGCATCTTGCGCGTCACCATCTCGACCGGCATACCGATTTCGATGGGCTGGCTGCCCAGGTCGGTCAGTTGGGCGGTCACAACCGGGCCTTCGTCCAGTTTGACCAGCGCAACCGTATAAGGGGCCATTTCATCGAAACCGCTGGGGGCTTCGTAAATGGTCGTATACGAGTAAACAGCACCCTTGCCGCTAAAGGCAAAAGTGGTCTTGGCCTCACCGCCGCAATCGGGGCAGACATCGCGGGGCGGGAAAATTTTTACTTCACAGTGCGGGCAGACTTCGCCCACCAGTCCATATCGTTGTGCTTTCAATCGCCAGTGGCGCGGAATTTCCATAACATCACTCCTTGTTTGTAGTTGCAAGCCTAATTCTACACAGCGTGACTATCAAGAACTATCAGGCAGGCTTCTTTGCAAGTTCGTTAGGCAATTTTCTCAAGGATATGAACAACGGCTGTGGATGCCGGCCCGCCAAGCGACTGAATCATCCCATAGCGGATTCCGTTTAACTGGTTCGCGCCCGCGCATCCCCGCAACTGGGTCGCCGCTTCGACAGCCTGGAGCACGCCCACAGCGCCGCCGGGATTGCCGCGCGCCTTGAGTCCACCCAGTGTGGCGCAAGGCAGTTTGCCATTCAGGTTGAGCGCGCCTTCGGCAGCCATCTTCCAACCCTGGCCGCGCGGCGCAAAGCCCGCTGCCTCAAGCGAAAGCGCGGCGAAAATACTGAAAGCGTCGTGATACTCCAAAAAGCCGACCTGCTCGAGTGAAATCCCGGCCTGGCGCAAGGCTTTGGCCGTGGCAATCTGAATGGACTCAAAATGGAGCAGGTCGTGGCGGTCGTGCAGGGCGAGCATATCCGTCGAAACGGCGGAGCCGGCAATCGCCACCAGCGGATGAGGAAACTCTCTGGGCAGGAGCGAGCGGCGGGTCAGGACGAGCGCAGCGGCACCGTCCACATTTGGGGCAATGTCGAATAGATTGAGCGGGTCGCTGACCATCTCAGACCTGGCATATAGTTCGGGCTTGATGGCCTTTTGGAACATGGCCTTCGGGTTGCCCGCGCCATTGGCATGAGCCGTCAGTGCAAAACCGGCAAAACCATCTGCCGGGACGCCGTACTCGTGCATATAGCGGCGCATCAGCAGGGCGGCCTGTCCGCTAGGGGTCAGGCCCTGCACGGCTTCAAAATCGCTATCTGACGTAGTTGCCAGCGCCGATTCGTTTTCCGAACCGACGACATCGGTCATTTTTTCGACGCCAACCACCAGGGCCACATCCACCAGCCCGCTCTTGACGGCGAGATAACCCTGGCGCAAAGCCGCGCCGCCCGATGCCCCTGCCGCCTCAACGGTGACAGCTTCGATTCCGCGCAACCCGGCGAAATCGGCCAGCAGCACCCCCAAATGGGCCTGGCGCGAAAGGTTGGGCGCAAACATATTGCCGACAAACAAGGCCTGCGGTTTCAGCCCGCCCGAATCGGCGATGCCCGCATGAATGGCCTCAATGCCCAAATCGCGCAAACTCTTGTCCCAATGTTCGTTGATGGCCGTCTGGCCGATTCCTGCGATTACAACGTCTGTCATATTGATTCCTTGTGGGGGCGATTCGCGAATCGCCCCTGCTGCATCATCATTTCATCGTAATCTTGCCGCGATAGCGCACATAGGTGGCGTAATCAATTTCGGTACGGCGGGCGATGTATTCCTGGGTTTTGATGGCCTTGTCACGCCGGGCTTTAATTTTATCGGTCACGGTAATGTCCATCGCGTCGGACCCGGCCCCGGAGCCGAAGGAGGTCAGCAGGATGCGGTCGCCGGGTTCGGCAATGTCGAGGATGGCGGTCAGGCCGATGATGGCCGCGCCCGAATAGGTGTTGCCGATGGTCGTCACCAACAGGCCGGGGGCGATTTGCTCCGCCGTGAAACCGAGCATTTGACCGGCCTTCTGCGGGAATTTTGTATTCGGCTGGTGGAAAACGGCCCATTTGTAATCTTTGGCGCTGGTTCCCATTTGCTCCATCATCGTGCGGGCAGCGGAGGTCAGGTGATTGAAGTAGGCCGGTTCACCGGTAAAACGGACGCCATGCTCGGGGTATTTCTGGTATTCGCGCCGCCAGAAATCGGGCGTATCGGTGACGTAAGAATAAGTGGCATCGATAGTCGCCAGGGCATTCTCCGCCGGCCCAAGCACAAAAGCCGCGCCGCCCGCCGCGGCAGTGTATTCGAGCGCGTCGCCGGGCTTGCCCTGGGCGGTATCCATGCCGATGGCCAGGGCATACTCGGACATGCCGGAGCCGACAAAGCCAATCGCGGCGACCATTGCCTCGGTGCCGGCCTTGCAGGCAAATTCCCAGTCGCCAGCCTGAACGTGCGGCACTGCGCCAATCGCCTCGGCGACCACCGTCGAAGTCGGCTTGACGGCATACGGATGTGATTCCGAGCCGACCCAGACAGCACGCAGCTGGCTGGGCTGTATCTCGGCCCGCGCCATGGCATTACGCGCCGCTTCGATGGACATGGTAATCACATCCTCGTCCAGGCCCGGAACGGCTTTCTCCTTAATAGGCAGTCCGCCGGCCTTGCCGCCCGCCCAAACGCGGGCAATTTCTTTGGCAGCGATACGATACTGCGGCACATAGGCCCCGTAGCCGACGATGCCGACGGGGCGGTTGGGTTTTAATAGTGTGGTGTTTGGCATATTGTTCTCCCGTAGGGGCGACCCGGCGGGGCGACCCTACAAATTATTTCCAATTTTTGATAATTTCCTCCGCCCGGTCAATGCGGACGGTTTTCTCTGCCACCATCTGCGCGGCGACTTTTTCAATCATCTCGCCTTCAGCGCCAGCGGCAATCGCCACCTGGCGGGCGTGCAGGGACATGTGTCCGCGCTGGATGCCTTCGGTGGCCAGGGCGCGCAGAGCGGCCAGGTTCTGGGCCAGCCCAACCGAGACGATGATTTCGGCCAGTTCGGAGGCCGTCTTGACGCCCATCAACTGGATGGCCGCCTTGGCCGCCGGGTGGACCTTGGTGGCCCCGCCGATGATTCCGACCGCCATCGGCATTTCGAGGGTGCCGACCAGGTTGCCCTCCAAATCCTGTCCCCAGGTCGAAAGGCTGGTGTAGCGGCCAGAGCGGGCGGCGTAGGCATGCGCGCCGGCTTCGATGGCGCGCCAGTCGTTGCCGGTTGCCAGCACAACTGCATCGACGCCGTTCATGATACCTTTGTTGTGGGTGGCGGCACGGTATGGGTCGACGGCGGCGAAGGCGTAGGCGGCGATGATGCCATCGCGCACGGTTTCGCCGCCGTAAGGGCGAGCCGCCGGTTCGCCCTTACCGAATTCAAGTTCTTTCACCGGAATCATGCACCTTGCCCGGGCAATGCGCCGGTCGGCCAGGTTCGACAAAATCCGCAGGTGAACTTTGCCGCCGGTGATTTCTTCCACGCGCGGGGCCAGGCGTTCGCAGGCAGTGTTGACCGCGTTCGCGCCCATCGCGTCGCGCACGTCATAGATGAGATGGATTACCAGGAAAGGGCCGATGGGCGAATCTTCGAACATGCGCACTTCGAGGTCTCTTGCGCCGCCGCCGAATTTCTTCAGGATGGGGTCAATCGTATCGGCTTCGGCCAGCAATTCGGCTTTTTTCTCGTAAATTTTGAGCTTTGCTTCATATAAGTTAATTACATTGATAACCTGCATTTGCCCAATCATGAGCGGTTCGCTGGTGGTAGCCTGGAATCCGCCACCGGCGCGGACCAGTTTTGCCATGAAGGATGCCCCGGCCACAACGGATGGCTCCTCGACCGCCATCGGGACAAGCACCTCGCGTCCGTTGACGAGGAAGTTCAGACCCAGGCCGAGCGGCAGGCTGTGCAAACCGATGACGTTCTCAATCATCGGGTCGGCGGTTTCAGGGGAGAGTCCACCGGTTGTCCAGGGGGCAAGCATCTCGTGAGTCTGATTCGAGGCCTCGGCAGCCCGGGCGCGGCGTTCGGCCAGGGAAAGGTTGTAAAAGCCGGGGATACGGGAAGAGGTCATATTTATCCTTATCAAGTCCTGTCTGCATGGTGCGCTAGCGTAGGTGAGCGGAGCGTTCTTCAACTGCGGTCAGAGCAAAGTGCGCTCCGCACTCCGCTCAGGACGTGGTGCTTTACGTAGAACAGCTTAGTCGAAAGACGATTTTACTACTTATCAATCACTTTACAGTTATTCTACAGTCGCCTTCTGGCAAAACCTATCAACTTGTCCAAATCAGATGGGTGGGGTAGAATATTTTTCACAAGGAGAGACACATGCTTTTAACGCGACAGCAGTTGGAGGAGCGCTTGATTGCGCTGCATCAGACCAGCCTGACGCTGGTGGATGATATTTCGATTGAATCCCTGCTCGAACGGATTGCCTCGGCAGCCTGCGAGCAGGCCGATGCGCGTTATGCCGCCCTGGGGGTCTTGGACGAAGACGGTAAGTTAAAGCGATTTATTTCCGTAGGGATGAGCGATGACGAAATCCGGCGCATCCCGCACCCGCCGATGGGACGCGGCCTGTTAGGCGCGCTGATGAACACCGACAAAACCCTGCGCCTGGCGGATATCCAGGAAGACCCACGCAGTATCGGCTTTCCGCAAAATCATCCGCCCATGCGCTCGTTTCTGGGCGTGCCAATCCGCTATGGGGAAAAACAACTCGGACAGATTTACCTGACCGAAAAACTGGATGCGCCTGAATTCACCCGTGACGATGAAATCATCATCCAAATGCTGGCGGCTTACGCGGCTATCGCAATTCACAATGCCCGCATGTACGACGACCTGCGCGAGCGCGACCGCGCCCTGACCCGCCGCAACCAGGATTTGGGCCTGCTGAACAATATTGCCGAAACCCTGACCTCCTCGCTCAAACTGGACGACATCCTCAACCAGACCCTGGCCCAGGTGATGGAATACCTGAAAGTGGAAGCCGGGGAAATTTTCCTGCTTGAAGAAGACAAGCAAACCCTGCGCATGGCCCTGCATCGCGGGCAGGCCGCTGACGCCTTCTGGACTCGCAACCGCATGAACGTTGGCGAAGGCATCGTCGGGATGGTGGCCGGGAGCGGCGAACCCATCACCAGCCACGACCTGGCGCGCGACGCGCGTTACGTCCGCCCGGCGGTTATCCAGGCCGGTTTCCGGCAGTTGGCCTGCATCCCACTGACATCGAGCGGCAACACAATTGGCGTCTTGAGCGCCATCACGCGCAGCAACCTGCCGATTGACAACCACGACGTGCAACTGGTGACCGCCGTCGGCAACTGGGCCGGGTTGGCGATTGAAAACGCCCGCTTGCACGATGACGCCCGCCGCCTGGCCGTATTGGAAGAGCGCGACCGCATCGGCATGGACTTGCACGACGGCATCATCCAGTCGATTTATGGCGTCGGGCTGGTGCTCGAACACGCCCGCTTGCTGGCCGATGAAGACCCCAAACAGGCCGCCGAACGAATCCAGCAGGCCATCAACAACCTCAACCACACCATCCGCGATATACGCACTTATATCCTCGACCTGCGTCCGCGCCAACTAGGCGACGAAAACCTGATGGACGGCCTGCGCCGCCTGACCGTCGAATTCCGCGCCAACACCCTGGCCGAAGCCAACCTGACCGGCACCCCCGATGACCTGGCCAGCCTGCCCAAGACTCACTCGCTGGCCCTCTTCCACGTCTGTCAGGAGGCCCTGGCCAATGCCGCCAAACACGCCGCTGCAAAAAAAGTCGAAGTTAGCGTATGGAAAACCCCGGAGCGGGTCATGCTTGAAGTGCGTGATAACGGCAAAGGCTTCAACATGCAAAAAATGAGCCTGAACCTCGGCCACGGCCTGTCAAACATGCACACCCGCGCCCACCAGGTCGGCGGCGATGTCGAAATCTGTTCGGTGATTGACGAGGGCACATCCATCCTGGTTTGGGTGCCGAACGGCAAATCTCATTAACCTGCTGTTAATATCCCAATTAACCAAAACGAATGCTCAAATCCAATGTTTCACGGGCGGTCAAACGAATTGCTTTGGCCGCTGAACTTTTTAACGTATATCTCGAAAAAAAGCGCAATTTTTGCATTCCAACCCCATATATGGGGGCACTTCGGCGTGTCTCTCCGCTAGTGGCTGAAACCTTTGTTCTATTTAGTGCCAGATTTGCCCGCCAAACTTCCAACTTTCGTTAAGGTTTGTCAACCTTAAAAAAGCCAATTCTTTTAAGGTTGCGTAGGTTTGGCGTGTGGCAGACTCGCGCTTCTTCTGCTAGAATGTGTGCAGTCAATAGCGGCGACTCCCACTTGCCCAACCGACTCCCTGAGAAACACCGGCGTACAAGAAGACCATCCCTGCGCCCTCTGCAAAACCAAGCAGAGGGTTCAGTGCCCCATACCTTATTGACAGGAGCAATACATGAACCCAGAGCAAGCCTGGCAATCCGTGCTCGGACAACTCCAAATGGACATGCCGCGCGCCTCCTTCGACACCTGGGTGCGCGATACCCAAATCCTGCACATCGAACAGGGCCTTGTCACCATCGGCGTGCGCAACGCCTACGCCCGTGACTGGCTGGAAAACCGTCTGCAAAGCACCGCCACCAACTTGCTCTCCAGTTTGTTAAACCGCCCGGTCGACGTTGAATTTGTCGTCAGCAACGGGCGCGATACCCACCCCGAACCGGATTCCGTTCAAGAAGCGGGCGCGGACTCAGACTCCCCTGAAACTGCTTCCGTACCCCAGCGCCATACCACGCTCAATCCGCGCTACACCTTCGATACCTTTGTCGTCGGCGCCAACAACCGCCTGGCGCACGCCGCCGCCCTGGCCGTCGCTGAAAAACCGGCCCGCGCCTACAACCCACTCTTCCTGTACGGCGGAGTCGGACTGGGGAAAACCCACCTGCTGCACGCCATCGGCAACGCCTGTCACGCCCGCGGACTGCGCGTGCTGTACGTCTCCTCTGAAGAATTCACCAACGACCTGATTCAATCCATCCGCAGCCACACCACCCCCTCCTTTCGTGAAAAATACCGCTCGATTGATGTTCTGCTGATTGACGACATCCAGTTCATCGCCGGCAAGGAATCGACCCAGGAAGAATTCTTCCACACCTTCAACACCCTGCACGGGCAGGACAAGCAAATCATCGTCTCCTCCGACCGTCCGCCGCGCGCCATGGTCACGCTCGAAGACCGCCTGCGCTCGCGCTTCGAATGGGGCCTAACCGCCGACGTGCAAGCCCCCGACCTCGAAACCCGCACTGCCATCCTGCGCTACAAAGCCGAAAAACTGGGACGCCAGGTGTCCGACGAGGTGCTGGATATGGTCGCCCGCCGGGTGCAGTCCAACATCCGCGAACTGGAAGGCGCGCTCAACCGCATTGTGGCCTATTCCGAACTGAGCGGCACGCCGCTGACCATCAAACTGGCCGAAACCGCGCTGATTGACCTGCTGCCGCAAAGCCGCAACATCCAACCCTCCAAACTCATTGAACTGGTGGCCCGCACCTGGAACACCTCGGTTGACGATTTAATCGGACGCAGCCGCGCGCAAAAAGTAGTTGAACCGCGCCAGGTGGCCATGTACCTGCTGCGCCAGGAAACCGACGCCTCCCTGCCCCAAATCGGCGAAGTGTTGGGTGGGCGCGACCACACCACCGTCATGTACGCCATTGAAAAAATCAGCGATGTAATTGAAAATGACCCTCGTTTGAGTAACCGCGTTAAACAAATCCGTGAGCAGTTGTACGGCCAGGCCATGGCGGTGTAACCATCAATAGCAAGAAGCCAAAACTCCCGCTTGGTGTGAGCGGGAGTTTTTTGTTACCCAAAATCAGACTATTGGGCTCTTTAGGAATTCCGGTGATAAACCCCGCATCTTCACGGCAAATATCATGGAGTCGACTATTGTAAAAAGGTGAAATTAGTCGTATTATGTTTTTGTAACAATCAGTAGATTACGAATAAAAACTTGCTGTTTTGTTGACAAAAAGAGGAAGTATTACCATGAACACCAATAGAACCAAGCAGACGGTCTACCAGGCGGCAGGTGGTCACGACGCGCTGCTAAGACTGGCTAGCGTGTGGCATGCCCGGGTGTTAGAGGATGAAGTGGTTAGCCATGCGTTCAGCCACGGTTATCATCCGCAGCATACCGAGCGCCTTGCTGCCTATTGGGCAGAGGCTCTCGGTGGCCCGTCGATGTACTCTGACCGGTACGGTGACGAGACCTCCGTCGTGCGGATACATAGCGGCAACGGGCCGCACGAGGAGATGGACCAGCGGGCTATCGCGTGTTTCGATCAAGCGTTGGAAGATGCCGGACTCACAGACGATGAGCAGCTCCGACGCGTGCTGCACGACTACTTCGCGTGGGCCACTACGACCACGATGGCCCGTTACCCCGACTCGGCAGAGGATGTGCCGGATGGTTTGCACATCCCGAAGTGGTCCTGGGACGGACTCCTCAGTGGAGGATAGACTGACAAAATATGAACCATAAACAACAACAGAAAGGGGAACATTGTGATGCGCTCGCAACCTTTTCCATACCTTTGCTTTTTGCGGCATTGGCTTTGCTGATTGCGGGCTGTAGTTCGCCCAGTGCGCCTGCTTTTGAACTAGCGACCATGGAGTCTTCTCCTGACACCATGACCGCACTTTTTGGGCTTGCTGATTGCCCAGTCACCCAGCCACCTGAGCCAGCCTTCATTCCTCCCGCACCGTGGCCTGCACAGCCGCCGGGAGCACATGAATTTTGGTTTGGTGATAACGGCCTCTGGACTGCTCTTCCATACAGTGGGAGTTGGCGACAACTTGCACTTGGTGAGAAGTTCTGGTGGTGGAGTCTGGAATTCGATGTCTCTGTGGATCCCATGCCAGACCTGGCCGTGACAGCCAGGCGTCTGGATGGGGATGCACCCTCTTTCCAGGCGTCAAGAGCGACGCATGGTTATCACGAGAGCTTTCACTGGGCGATGCTGAGTGGGGTAAGACTGGCATCTCCAGGATGCTGGAAATTTACAGGCGAATATAAAGGCCATCAACTGTCATTTGTTCTTTGGGTGCCACCTGAGTAGATTGTCTCGCAGCCAGTGGCCCATCTTTTCCCCACCCGGCCCGGAGCAGGAGCGAACATGTTCCATGCTACGAACCAGCAGTTCATCGTGCAATTCAAACAATCACTCGCTAAAGCCAATCCCTGCCAAAACCTGGTCGTGCAGCATCAGGGTCGGTAGAGCGGAGTTCGTGAAGGATCGCGCCTTGGAGCTTCAGGAGCGCGTCGTAGCAGCAACTACCCGAAAGTGAGAGGCAACCAGAGGAGCGAAGTAAACGATGAATAAATACCTTCAAGCTAATCAAAAACGTTGGGATTTCCTAACTATTGAACATGAAAAGTCAGATTTTTACGACCTAGAAGGTTTCAAGTCTGGAAAAGATAGGCTGCGCTCCATCGAATTAGATGAACTTGGTGATGTGAATGGCAAGTCGCTTCTGCACCTTCAATGTCATTTTGGAATGGACACCCTAGCTTGGGCGCGACGTGGCGCAAATGTCACAGGCGTGGATTTTTCACAGCAAGCGATCACCCTTGCACAAGCTTTGAGCAAAGAGTTGAACATCCCTGCACAATTTGTCTGCTCGGATGTTTTTGATTTACCTAGTGCTCTGTCTGGAAAATTTGGTGTTGTGTTTACATCATATGGCGTGTTACATGGCCTACCCGGTTTGAAGCGCTGGGGGAAGGTAATTGCCCATTTTCTCAAACCAGGCGGAATCTTCTACATTGTTGAGGATCACCCAATGTTTCGCGTGTTCAGGTCAAAATCAGATGGAGAGTTCAGGGCCGAACGCTCTTACTTCTTCTCAGAAGAACCCCAACGAATTGAAGGGACTGGCTCGTATGCGACTGATAATCAAGGAGAATCCGGCGTGTCATACGTTTGGGATTTCAGTATGGGAGATGTGATCAATTCACTCATTGAAGCTGGATTGACTATCGAATTCTTGCATGAATTCCCCTACGCAGCACGGGCAAAATTTCCATTTATGGAGCAAGGAGAGGATGGATGGTGGAGACTGCCTGAACCACATCACGGTACAATACCTTTCTTATTCTCATTACAAGCACGGAAACCAGAGTAAAAAAGGCGAATTATCCAGCTTTGCCGCCCAACACGGCGTGCACGCGGACGGCTGACTTCACTAGAAAGCAAGTAAAATATTGACATACTTTCAAGGAGATATGAAATGAAATCTTTAATGGTGTTCGTATTGTCTCTGGTTGTGCTTACAAGTTGTCAAAGCCAGCCGCCTTATACCGATAACGGAAATCCTGGTCAAATTAAGGCGATTATTTTTTATGATGATAATAGAAATAGGGTTTTAGACAGCAACGAAATTGGCGCTGAAACTGAATTGGGCATTTCACAGGATATTTCTTGTCCCCCTTCACGCGATGAAGCGATTACACCTATTCTTGCAGATATAAATGGGGAAGTGCTCTTTCAAGATCTAAAGCCCGGTAAGTATTGTATTCATCCAATGGGGAATTTCGGCATGACCACAAAACAAAATCAAGAAGTTTATGTAAGCAGCGACCAGACTACAACTGTTTTGTTTGGGATAGTTAAGGACTAAACGACACTGTTTTCATTCTTGAACGCTACCACAAGTTCTGATCAAAATGGCGTATTGAATTATGAATGGAATCAACTTTATAATGATTACAAACTATGTGTTGCTATGTGCATTTACATCACAACAGAATATTGTCGAAGCGGCATAAATGAAAAATGAAAGCATGTTTGGCTATCAATGTTACAAAGAGCATTAACCGCCTGCGATGATTTAGTTTGCAATATGCTTTGGAGAGAAAAACAAAAAAACAAAAAACGCCAGCCAACATCGCGTGCAGCGGACAAAAGGTTGATTAAAAATGAACATACCCGCCTGGGCATTACGGACTCTTACATCTAAAGATCACATCCTGGCCAAAGATGCACATCAGCAAGGCAAAATACAAAT
>JAWOIR010000109.1:0-4548 GCA_046484545.1 Anaerolineales bacterium | reverse complement strand
CCTGATTCGCTTCAGGAATTCCCGCAATACGTTTCCCCGTTTTGGGGGGATAGCACGCATAATCGCGCTATCACCCCAAAACTCGGCCTTCTTACAGCAAATATCAAAGAATCGCTACGCAACCAAGACAGAAATGCGCCCAGGATGGATGCGGTACGTCAACTGCTGGATGGCAGTGGAAAAAACATCGCCATCGGCATGGGCCGGGCTGGGACGGTCAAGTTTGACCTTCAGCCAATTAGCGTGAAACTCGCTCACGCCCGGACTCTCGACATAGCTGCCCGGACCGGGTTTCATCGCCTTGGGCAACAGCTGAAACATTCCCAAACGACTGGCACGGTAGCCATGTACAATGGTCAACTTGCCATCCGACGGGTTGGCGTTCGGGGACATGTAGAAAACTCCGCCACTGCGCCCACCGTTGCCAATATAGACCAGCGAAATCGGCCCGCTGTAACTGCCGCCATCCCACTCCATGTCGACGTTCCAGGACGGGCGGTCGAGAATACCGCGCACAGCCGCCAGCAGGTAACGAGGAACGCCCTTAATCCAGCCAATCTTGTCCTGAATCAGGGTGATATAAGGCTCCAGCCCCAGGGCGGTGTTATTGATAAAATAGCGCTCATTGACCTGCCCAAGGTCCACCTGGCGGGTCTTCCCGGCGGCAAGCGTTTGCGCGGCTTGTGATAAATCTAATGACAGGCCGATGGCGTGCTCGGCAAAATCGTTGGCTGTGCCTACAGGCAAAATCCCTATGGTCGGCAGCGGGGAATCCGACGACCCCGCCGCGCTAACCAGGCCGTTGACCACCTCGCCAACCGTCCCATCGCCGCCTGCGGCCACAATTGGGGAGAAGCCGTCCAAGGCTGCTTTTTCTGCCAGACCTTTAATAAAACCGGGGCCTTCAGAAATCTCCAACTCGAAATCAAACCCAACGGCGCGCAGGGCTTTTTCGGCGATTGGCCAGCGTTCGCGGGCCTTCCAGCGATTAGAGTAAGGGTTGAGAATTACTTTAGCGGTCATAATGGGCTTTCCAAAAAATTTATCAGGGTAAGAAACGACCCCACCCTGATAAATATTATCATTTTTGCCCGCTTTCAGACATTACAGGCGGATAACAAACCGCTATTTGGCCTTTTTCAGTTTTACCCCACCCCGTTCCGCCGCAGCGCGCACAAATCCTAGAAAGAGCGGATGCGGACGATTGGGGCGTGAGAGAAATTCGGGATGGAACTGGCTGCCGACCATAAAGGGGTGGTCTTCGATTTCCGAAATCTCGACCAGTTTGCCGTCCGGCGACAGGCCGGAGAAGACCATGCCAGCCTTCTCGAACTCGGCGCGATAGTTGTTGTTGAATTCAAAACGATGGCGGTGGCGCTCATCCACATGCGGGACGCCATAAGCCTGGGCCGCCTTTGTGCCGGACTGCAACTCGCATGGATATAAACCCAGGCGCATGGTGCCGCCCATATCGGTAATCCCGCGCTGTTCGAGCATCAGGTCAATCACCGGGTGGGTCGTGGCGCGGTCGAACTCGCTGGAATTGGCGTATTCGTAGCCAATCACGCTGCGCGCAAATTCGACGCACATCAACTGCATCCCCAGGCACAGGCCGAGATACGGGACCTTGTTCTCACGCGCATAACGAGCCGCATTGATTTTGCCTTCGATGCCGCGCGAGCCGAATCCGCCCGGAACGAGGATTCCATCGGCGCGCTCGATAATCTCCCAGCCTTTATTTTTTTCCAGGTCTGCCGAGTGCAGCCAGTCTATCTGCACATCCACACCGATGGTCAGGGCGGCATGTTTGAGCGATTCACGCACCGACATATAAGCATCGTGTAACTCGACATACTTGCCAACCAGCGCCACGCGAATTTCGGGTTTGTTCGGCTTGCGCACCTGGGCAACAATCGTTTCCCATTCGCGCCAATCGGGCTGGCTGGTTGGGGAGAGTTTCATGCGCTGGACGACATAATCACCCACGCCCAATTTTTCAAGCAGGAGCGGCACTTCGTAAAGCACCTCGGCAGTTTTCATCGGAACGACGGCGTTTTTGTCCACATCGCAGAACAGGGCAATTTTGTCGCACAAATCTCCGGGGACTTCATGGTCAGAGCGGGCAATAATCATGTCTGGAGAAATGCCTATCGAGCGCAACTCGGCTACCGAATGCTGGGTCGGCTTGGTCTTGAGTTCGTCGGTTGCGCCAATGAACGGCAGCCATGTGACATGGATGAAGATGATATTTTCGCGTCCGACTTCGCTGCGCAACTGGCGCAGGGATTCGACAAAAGGCAGGGACTCGATATCGCCCACCGTGCCGCC
Source organism: Anaerolineales bacterium (assembly GCA_046484545.1). GTDB lineage: Bacteria > Chloroflexota > Anaerolineae > Anaerolineales > Villigracilaceae > UBA8950. The sequence continues at coordinate 2,220 of JAWOIR010000109.1, read as the reverse complement.
GACTTCCAGGATGACAATTTCAGAATCCATCGCGCGTGCCACCAGTTTGATGCGCCGTTTGATTTCGTTGGTAATGTGTGGAATGACCTGGATTGTGCCGCCCAAATAATCGCCGCGCCGTTCCTTGTGAATCACTTCGGCATAGACCTGGCCGGTGGTGAAGTTACAAACCCGGTTGAGGCGGATATCGATAAAACGCTCGTAATGCCCCAGGTCGAGGTCGGTTTCCGCGCCATCATCCAGCACAAAGACTTCACCGTGCTGATAGGGACTCATCGTGCCAGGGTCGACGTTGATATACGGGTCGAGTTTCTGCACCGCGACCTTAAATCCGCGCTGCTTGAGCAGCAAGCCCAGGGCCGCTGCTGTGACGCCCTTGCCCACCGAACTGACCACCCCACCTGTAAAAACGATATATTTGGGTTCCATGCCGCCTCCTTTTCACTCAAAATAATAGTTCTCTGGTATTTGGCGTGAAGAAGACCCTATTTTTGGGTATGAGCGCGTTTGCGATGCGCTCATACCCAAAAAACGGGGACTCATCACGGGAATTCCTAAAGGGCAAAAACAAAACGGCGGAGGCTGGATTGCCTCCACCGTTATCATTTTACATCAAAATCCTAGAAAACGAATTGCCCATTGCGGTAAATCACATCGCCATCCACCGTGATTTCAGCGTCTTTGCGCATGTCGCAAATCATATCCCAGTGGATAACGCTCTTGTTTTTGGAGCCCGTTTCCGGGTAGCCCGCGCCAAGCGCCATGTGGAAGGTACCGCCGATTTTTTCGTCAAAAAGAATATTGCCGGTGAATTTGTCAATTTCAAAATTCGTCCCGATGGCAAATTCGCCCAGATAGCGCGAACCGGCATCGGAATTAAGCATCTCAAGCAGGTATTTCTCATTCTTTTCGGCCTTGGCGGCGGTCACTTTGCCGTCGGTAAAGGTCAACTCGGCGCCTTCCACCGCAACACCATTGTAGATGGCCGGATAAGTGAACTTGACCCAGCCATTGACCGAATCTTCCACCGGACCGGTGTAAATTTCGCCGTCCGGCATATTATGTCGACCACAAGAGTTGTTGAACTTGCGCCCCTTGATGGACAGGCTCAAATCGACATTCGGGCCTTGCAAACTGACAATGTCATGCCCCTGGATGCGCTCAATCATCTTGGCCTGCTCATCATGCACACTTTTCCAGTAGGCAACCGGGTCGGCTTCGGTGGCGTGACAGGCGCGATAGACAAAATCTTCATAAGCGCGCAGACTCATGCCGCCTTCGACTGCGTAGCCCTCGGTTGGGAAGAGAGTCGTCACCCAGCGAAGTTCACCTGCCGCGCCACGGCGCATCTGGGTTTCCAAAATAGGAGAAAGCGCCTTCTGGCGGCGTCCCATTTTGGCCGCATCCACCCCCGAAAGTGCGCGCGGATTGGTTTGCGAGTGAATGCGAATGCGCGATTCAAGCGTCTCATAGGCCAGTTTCTGGAAAGTCGGCGCATAATCCAGCTGGCTTTTATCCGCCGTCTCGAAGAAAATCTCCTGTTGGTCGGGCAACTCCAGCAAAATATGCGGATGCGCCCCAACTTCGAGCGCGCGGTGGAAAATGGCGCGCACCAGCGGCTCAGCGGCGGTCGTTCCTTCAACCAGCACCCGGTCGCCGGCCTTCAGAGCGGCAGAATAATCCACCAAAATATGGGCAAAACGGTCAACTCTCGCGTCGCTCACAAAGCATCTCCTTGTTCAAAGATGGAATGTATTATATCACCGTCTAAATGTTGTTTCGCTAATATTTGCCGTAAAGATGGCCGTATTTTGGGGTGTGGGCGCGCGTATGCGCGCCCACACCCCAAAATACGGGGTCTTATCACCTGACTGTCTTATCGGTGTATGGCCGCTTCGCGGCCCACAAGAAAAACCCGGAAATTTGATGTTCATGCCTGCGAAGCAGGCATGAACATCAAATTTCCGGGTTTTTCTTGTGGGCCGCGAAGCGGCCATATACCGATAAGACAGTCAGGTGATAAGACCCCGTATTTTGGGGTGTGGGCGCGCATACGCGCGCCCACACCCCAAAATACGGCCATCTTTACGAACAGTTAGACGGTGATATAATACATTCCATCTTTGAACAAGGAGATGCTTTGTGAGCGACGCGAGAGTTGACCGTTTTGCCCATATTTTGGTGGATTATTCTGCCGCTCTGAAGGCCGGCGACCGGGTG
>JAWOIR010000106.1:0-3697 GCA_046484545.1 Anaerolineales bacterium | reverse complement strand
ATGAGTTGCGGGCCTGAGCGCAGCGGGGCTGGGGCGACAATCACCGGCGCGACCACTTCGGCAGACGGGGCAGCGGTGGCTGGTAACGAAGGCGCGCCCGCCAGCGGCAGGGCCGCCAGCATCAGGATGGCAATCAGCCGCAGAAAAACACTACCGGTGCGAAAGTTGACAGGTGTTGTTTGCATAACATTCTCCTCAAACAATTTCTTGAAAACTAAAGAAAAAAAACCGAGCCTAAAAAAACAGGGCCGGTTTCGCTCTGGCTCACCCCGCACATAGCCACCAATCAAATGGCTGCGACCAATTTCTGCGCGCGGATCAACGCCTCCCTAAATTTGTCACTTATTTGAAATGTAATTGCAATAATTCTAGTCGATTATGTGTAATTGTGGGCGCATAAGAATTTACATTCTTGTTAGGCAGTCGCCCCACGCACGGCCCACAAGATCCCCTGCGCGATTTTGGCGGGACGCTCGGCAATGCCGGACACCTGCGCGGACTCTCCACGAGGGCCGACCTCGATGACCTTGGTTTTGACTGCCAACAGGACACCATCGTGCGTCAACCCGCGCAGGACACCATCGAGCGGGGCTGTTAGCGACTGGCTATTAATTTCAGCCGCCACCTGGCCTCAGCGAACGGCGTCGCCAACCTGCAGCCCAGTTAGGAAAACCCCATCCAATGGGGCATAGACATACTTGTCGCGGGCGAAAAATACATAACAGATACAAAAATCCCGCCTGGCCGGCGGGATTTTGCTATTCTTTCAACAGGTACCGGGCGGCTTCGTCCCGGTCGCGGAAAAGGGTGACGTTCAGGCCGGCGTTCCGGCAGGCGGTTTCAACAAAGTCATATGAGTGGTCTTCGGGGGCTACCAGCAAGGCAACGCGGGCAGAGCGGTCGATGCTGGGGTTGTCCGGCATGTCGCTGTAGGCGAAGTTGTAGTTGTCGAGCGGGGTGTCCGTGTTGCGACATTCGGTGACATCGGTCAGGTAGCGGTTGACGCCCGGGCGATGGCCCAGGGTGTGGGTCTCGCGGTTGAGTTCGAGGGCGATTTCGGCGTTGATTTCGCCGACGATTTTTTGGAGGATGTACTTGCCATTCGGAGAGACGGTGTTCGTGCAGGTGGTGGGCATGGGTCACTCCCTTCATAATGCAAGCAAGTTATCAATAAGGCTCCTTCGGCGGATTGACGGCCATAACGAGCAGGTAAAAGCCGAACGAGCCGATGAGGTACAAGGCCAGGCAGATGTTATAGACGACGATGGCAGCCATCCAGCGCTTCGTGACTTCGATGAAGAAAATAAACGGCAGGAGCATGGCCAATGCAAGGGCCATCGACGGGCTCATCAGTAGAAAAAAGCGGCGGTGCAGGTGAATGCCCGGTAGGTGGCGCCGCAGGCAAGTCTAAACGCCAGGCCAAGCAGGAAGTCTCGCACAGCCTGGGACACAATCGCACCGATATTCTCAAGAGTTACATCCATGCAGATGAGTAAATAAAACCAGCAGCTGCCAGGCTTCATTCCTCCTGGCTGCCGCTGGTTTTTCGCACAGAATCTCTCTCGATTTTGATTTTCCCTATCAGGTGGGATACAATAAATTCGTGAACACTTCATCTAATGTTAACTCGGGTCAATCAGATAACCAGTTAAAAACTGCTGAAAATACATATCGGCAGGGTAATCTCAAAATTTTCCTCGGCTATGCCGCTGGGGTAGGCAAGACTTATGCCTTGTTGGAGGCAGCTCACCAACGTCGCGAAGAAGGATTAGATGTAGTTATTGGCTATGTTGAAACAGCCCAAACACCCGAAACAAAAAAACTGATTACCGGGCTGGAAATCGTCTCATCAAAACAAATTGATTATCACAACGGTATCCAACTTGAAATGGATGTAGACGCGGTGATTGCCCGCCAACCAGCCCTAGCCCTGGTTGACGATCTGGCGCATACCAATGCTCCTGGTTCTCGTCATCCCAAGCGATATCAGGATGTGCTGGAACTTCTCAATGCCGGGATTGAAGTTTACACCACACTCAATATTCAAAATGTCGAGAGCCTGAACGATATCGTTGAGCAAATCACCGGCGCGCGAGAGAGAGAAACCATCCCAGACAAAATTATTGATATCACAGGAGCGAGTCGGCCAGCAGGCGGTAAGCGGTTGAGTGCTTGTCGCGTTGAGATCAGCAACGATGATTGGATACGCGCATCAATGCGTCAATCACCCATTGGTGCATTGATGGGCTGCGTCGTTGATGGTCCAGAGCTGGTGGTTAAATTAGATGTTGAGTAATATCATGAACGCCTATCGGCAACTGGCTGTACTATCAAAACAGCCAGTTGCCGATAAGCGTTCAGATGAGGTTTTGGTTTACTTACGGGATAACCTCTATTTTGTAAGCAGCGCAGGAAGTTCTGGAACAGTGACAGTTTTCGCGTCGCTCATCCGTGCTGCCAGGAAGAGCAGAATACTGCCAAGTATTAAGCATCCCGTGCCAATCAGCGTCATGGAGAGGTTGAACGCGCTTGCATAATTGACGCCGCTCCAGGTGTGGGTGGCAGCCATTGCATATTGAATGGTGAAGGTCATCAGCCCGACCAAGATGGCCGCTGCCCCGCCAGCCATGTGCTCATTTTTGCCCGCGCCCTTGTCAAAGTTGACTCCCTGCCAGACGGCGGGGATGCGGAAGAGCAGGAAAATAATCAGCGTGAAGGCGTTAACATAGACGACCATGTCCACCGGCATGGATTTGCCGCGCAAGGCGCGCGAGGTGATGATGTGGATTACACCTATCACAACCCCCGCAATCAAAACAATCAGCGCATCGCGGTAGGCTTTGGGTGAACCCTTGATGAGCATGACCACTGAGCGAATTCCGGCGATGCCGATGGCAACCCCGGAAACGACATAGAAAATATACAACCATTGCGCCTGGGCCAGCGCGCCCATCGTATCGGCCCAATCGGGGTTGAGCGGGTCGAAGGCGGCGCAGCCTGTCCCAACGCCGCCCAGGATGGTGAATCCGGCGGTAAGAGCCAGCAGGACAATCCCAACAAAACGCAGGATTTTGGAAAGAACTGAATTGTGGGACATTTTTTCTCCTTGTGGGTGACTTTACGTCAAATCGAGAGTAAGACCATTGCCAAAAGCATGTACACCGAAGCGTACTTGAACAGACCGAAATTGAGTTTGGGTGAAGGCCGCAGGATGGTCAGGAATGCCAAAATCATCAGCCCGCTGGAGAGAAAAGCCAGCAGGTGAATGTAGCCCCATTCCACCCGAATCAGCACGGCGGCCAGCGCAATACACAGCGCGGCAACCACGCTTGAAAGGGCAATTATTTTGCGGGTGGTGTTGAACCCATAGGTGGAAGGAAACGTTGGGATACCGGCGGCCTGGTAATCGTTGAAGTAGCGCATCGAAAAGGTCAGGATGTGGGTTGGAATCCATAACAGGACCGCCAGGGTAAGCAGGATGCCGATATCGTCAATCCGCGCGCCTGCGCCCAGGTTTTGCAAGCCAAACACGCGCCCTGCCAAAATTGGCATACCGCCCGCAATACCGCCCCAGACGATGCTCCAGCAGGTGCGCCGTTTGAGCCAGATGGTGTAGATGACCACGTCAAAGAAAAGCCCAGCAAAGACCACCAGCCCGTAAAGCGGATTCAGCCAGAGCGCCCAGCCAACGCCAACC
>JAWOIR010000073.1:0-3515 GCA_046484545.1 Anaerolineales bacterium | reverse complement strand
CCGTCCATGTTGTGCAGGTCGCCGCCCCCGCCGATTTTTACGCTGACGACGAGTCCGCCCCCGAACAGGACCAGCAAAATTGCCAGCACCCCGCCCCAGCGGATGGGGTGCAGCCGCTGCCATTGGCGCAGCCCGAGCGCGAGAACTGCCAATAACGGCCCGCTGACCAGCAAGATGCCCCAGACAATGCCCAGTGGGTAGAGTTCATTCGGCCATAACCGCGACCAGATTAAGTCAGACGTAAAACTGGAAGTAAAGGCTTTGGCATTATCGGCGTTGCCCGAAAGGAAGATGTAAGTCGCCTGCGCGGCCAGGGCTGAGAGCAGGCCGGCGATTGTCCAGAGGGCAGGCTTGGAAAGATAACGGACGAAAGACCAAAGACCAAAGACCGAGGCTGCTTGTCCTCCATCCTCAGTCCTCCGTCCAACAGGCACTTCCAGCAAATAAACCGTAATCGCAATCATGGCCGGGACAGGGTACCAGTTCACCCGGCTGATTCCGGCCCAAAGCGAAGCGATGATAACAACAGCCAACGAACGCCAGGGGTGTTTGTGCGACACGAACAAGAGCGGCAGGAAGACCATCGGCATCAGGTGGTAGTAGACACCCACCAGCAGGTAGAACAGGAAAAGCCAGCCGATTAATAGCCAATTCTTTCCTCCTAATTGCAAAAATTGCGAATTAGGGATTAGGCTGCGTTTGGCAAGCGCAAAAACCGCCGCGACGGTCATGACCATCCAAAGCAGGAACTGCCAGAAACGGTGGCCGCTCAGGTCGAGGCCGGGAATGAGAAAGGCCAGCGATTGCAGGAGATAACGGCTGGGGTGCAGGGGCGTGAGCGGGAAAATTTCGCCGTAGACCGATTGAGAGAAATAAAGCGAAGCGTAATAAAAGCGACTGCTTTCAGACCAGCCCATCGAAAATGGGAAGGTGCTGACTTCGAGAAAACGGACATAGATTTCGTACACGACTCCCAGGATGATGAGCGCTGAAGCGAAGCCAGCCGCCCAGGATGTTTTGAGTCCCACCTTGAGCGCGCCAGCGGCCAACAGTATCAGCCACCAGCAAGCCCAGTAGAAGAGAATCATCGTCAGCACCGGGTCGCGGGTCGAATGCCGAATCACTTCTCCGATTTGGTAGGTAAATTTCAGGTGTGGAATCAGCAGGAGGATACCGGCAAACAGGCCCAGGCCAAGCACGCGCCAGACGGGCGTTTGCAGGCGAGACAACTCAAGGGAGGCGATAAACTTTTCAGCCTTTGAGTCGCTCATCCAATAAAAAAGAAAGATACAGCCCGCCAGCAGGGCCAGGTACATCACCAAGACCAGCCCCCAGACGGAACGGTAGAGGATGACGCCCAGCTCGAGCCAGCGGGCGATGGACCAGCCGAGGATGGCCAGGTTGGCGAAGAAAGTCAGGATAAAGGTGGTTTTCCAGAAAGTTTTCGGCTGGGTCATGATGCAGGTTTTTCCATTTTCGCCAGGATTGCGGGCAGGGTGAGCGCGCCGGGCAGGCTGCCAAAAATTGAGAGCAGGCGGATAATGAGCGCGACGGTGGCGCTGATAGAGATGTCGAGGCCGCCGATGCCGGTCAGCAGTGCTGATGCGGTTAGTTCCTGCCAGCCGTAGCCGTTGATGGAGATGGGAACCAGGCCGATAAAGTAGCCCAGGCTGAGCAGGCCGGCCAGCCGCCAGAATTCGATTTCGCCGCCCAGGGCGTGGATGAGCAAGAAATGGGCCGCAAACGTGCTCAAGATGTGGGCGAAGGCGAATCCGAGGGCGGTCAGCAGGGATTGCGGTTTTTTGAGCCAGATTCCGAGCGAGGCCAGGGTGCGGCGGGCGAAGTCGAGGGTTTTGCGCCACAGGCCGGGCAGGAAGGCGGCCTGCAAACTGGGCGCGGTTTGCAGAACCTGGTATAGCCCAAGCGGCGAGGCCAGGGTCATGCCGGTCATGTTGACCAGCCTGTCGGCGGCCAGGGAGGCCAGGCAAGTGGCGCGGTCATGGCCGAGTTGGATTGTCCCAGCCAGGCGCACCACGTCGCCGCCGATGGTGGTGGGCAGGAAGTTGCTGGCGAACAGGCCGGTGAAGGTTAGCGAGAGAGTGTCTTTGAACGGGATGGGAATCCCGCCGGCGCGCAGCAGGATATGCCAGCGCAAGGCGGTGAAGATGCGCGAAGCGAAGATAAAGGCAAAGGCGGCCAGCAGCGCCGACAGGGAGATTTTTCCCAGGGCGGTCAGCACGTCTTCCCAACTCCAGATAATGAGGACAATTAACAGCCCGGTCGAGAGCAGGCTGCCGAGCAATTTGAGCAGGAAGGAGCGGTTAGGCATTGGGGATTAACACTATTTCGTAAATTTTCTACTCATCACCCAGTTTCAACACCGCCATAAACGCATCCTGCGGAATTTCGACATTGCCGACCATCTTCAAACGGCGCTTGCCTTTTTTCTGCTTTTCGAGCAATTTCTTCTTGCGGGTAATATCGCCGCCGTAGCATTTCGCCAGCACGTCCTTACGCAGGGCCTTGACGTTGGCGCGGCTGATGACCCGTCCCGCCGAATAGGCCTGGATGGCGACATCGAACATCTGACGCGGGATGATTTCCTTCAATTTGGTAATCAAGGCCTGGCCTTTGTGATAGGCGTCCTTGTTGTGCACAATCGCCGCCAGCGCATCGATCGGGTCATTGTTGACCAGAATCTCCAGTTTTTGCAGTTCGTCAACCCGGTATTCCAAAAACTGGTAATCCAACGAAGCATAGCCCTTGGTGCGGCTTTTCAACTCGTCGAAAAAGTTGACAATCAACTCAGCCAGCGGAATTTCAAAATTCAATTGCACCCGGTGCGGGGCCGGATACTCCTGATTTTTGAATACCCCGCGCCGCCTGGTCACCAAATCCATAATCGTGCCGTAATAATCGGTCGGCGTGATAATCTCAATCGTCATCCACGGCTCACGGATTTCAGCGACCTTGCCCTCGTCGGGCAGTTCGGCAGGAGAATCAATCAAGAGCGTCTCACCCGTCACCGTCAGCACCTCGTATTCGACCGAAGGCGCGGTAAACAACACATCCAGGTCATATTCGCGCTCGATGCGCTCCTGGATAATCTCCATGTGGAACAGGCCCAGGAAGCCAGCCCGAAAACCGAAACCAATCGCCTGGGATGTCTCCGGTGCGTAGGTCAGCGAAGCGTCGTTGAGTTGCAATTTTTCGAGCGCATCGCGCAGGTCCGTGTAATCTTTGGCGTCCACCGGGTAAATACCGGCAAAGACCATCGGTTTGGGATGGAAATAACCCGGAAGCGGTTCTGCCGCAGGGGCATTTGTTCGGGTGATGGTATCTCCCACGCGGGCATCGTGGACCGTTTTCAAGCCGGTGGCGACATAGCCGACTTCCCCGGCCTTCAACACTTTGACGGGTTTCATCCCCGGAGAGAAAATCCCGACTTCGATGGGCTTGACATCCACCTTGGTCGCCATCATGCGCACCGTGTCGTTGACTGACACCGACCCTTC